>JBGSTQ010000321.1:0-9605 GCA_041736375.1 Thiobacillaceae bacterium | reverse complement strand
GGGGCATCGAGCCCGCGCAGCGACCAGCCTACCCCCAGCCCCACGGCCAGCATCAGACAGGCGTAGGCGCAGCGCTGCACCAGACGGCGTGTCCGCCCGTCACGATCGCGGTTGCCGGCGTGCCGGGCCTGCGGCGGCAAGGCATAGGCCACCTGAACCATGCTCTTGAGGCTGCGAAGATTGCAGACCCGCTGCGTCAGCGCCTCGTCATCGCGCATCTGCGCCATCAGTTTTTCACTTTCGGCCACGTCGAGTTCGCCGTCGACGAAAGCGTGCAGGGTTTCATCCGATACGGACTGGTTCATTTGACCCTCCTCAACACAGGTACGGCGGGCTGGCTCATGGCCTGTTTCAACAGCTCCCGGAGTGCAGTGCGCGCACGCGAAAGCCGGCTCATCACCGTACCGACGGGGATATCCAGAATACTTGCCACCTCGGCATAGCCGAATTCTTCCAGGTCAACCAGTGTCAGCACCTGGCGCTGCCCGAGCGGCAGGCGTGCCACCGCTGCGCGGACGCAGGCAATGACTTTTTCGCGGTCGCAATGCTGTTCAGGGGTGTCGACAGACGATTCGAGCACGTCATCGAAGTCTTCGACGTCATCAAAATCGCGCCGGCTACGCAGATGATCCAGCCAGCAACGGTTCATGATCGCCACCATCCACGGCTTGAGGGCCTGTTCGTCGCGCAGCTGGGCGCGTTGACTCCAGGCTTTGGACAGGGTTTCCTGCACCAGATCGTCAGCCAGCGCGGGATCATGGCTCCAGGCATAGGCGATGCGGTACAGCACGGGCCGCAATGCTTCCATGCCGGGACGGATGGGACCCCATATCAGGCGTGAAATCATGGTCATGTTCCTAGAGACACGGCGAATGATCCTTTTATTCCATAAAATATAAATCTTGAGAATGAAATAATGGAATAAGAGTCCTCAAAAGACCGTCTTCATAGCAAGCCGGATTCGCCGGCTTGCCAAATATCCCTACTGGAGGAATGACTATGTTGAATTTTTCGAAAATCCTGGCCGCCGCTTCAATGGCAGCCGTTCTGGGCCTGACCGGGTGTGCAAGCACCCAGGAGCCGCCCCCGATCAAGACCGTGTATCACATCAATGACAGCACCAACGCCATGCTGGCGATGAACAACATCCGCAATCAGCTGGCCGCGTCTCCAACAGATCAGGTTGTGGTGGTGACGCACGGCAAGGGAATCGATTTCCTGCTCGAAGACGCCACCGACAAGGACGGCAACCCCTACAAGGTCAGGGTTGATGAATTGATAGCAAAGAAGGTGGACTTCCGCGTTTGCAACAACACCCTTACCGGCCGCAAGATTGATCCCAAGACCGTGCTGCCCGGCGCCAACATCGTTCCCTCAGGCGTGGCCGAGGTGGCCAAGCTGCAGGCGCGTGAAGGCTATACCTATATCAAGCCCTGATCCGGAACCCGTGCAGCACATGAGCCGACCCGCAACGGGGTCGGCTTTTTTATGCGCTGCGGATGAAATGCTCGCGGTAATACTTCAGTTCGTCGATGGATTCGTAGATGTCCGCCAGCGCCTCGTGCTTGTTGGATTTCTTGAAGGCTTCCGAAAGCCCCGGTCGCCAGCGCTTGGCCAGCTCCTTGAGGGTGCTGACGTCGAGGTTGCGGTAGTGGAAGAACGCCTCCAGCTGTGGCATATGGCGCGCCATGAAGCGGCGGTCCTGGCAAATCGAATTGCCGCACATCGGCGAGGTTCGCTCGGGAACATGCTGCTTCACAAACGCCAGCATCTGCGCCTCGGCGTCCGCCTCGGAAAGCACAGAGGCCTTGACCCGGTCGATCAGCCCGGACTTGCCGTGGGTGCCCTTGTTCCAGCTGTCCATGCCGTTCATCACTTCGTCCGGCTGATGCACCACCAGCACCGGACCTTCGGCCACGGTATTGAGATCGGCATCGGTGACGACGATGGCCAGTTCGATGATGCGGTCGGTGTCGGGCGACAGACCGGTCATTTCCATGTCGAGCCAGAGCAGATGCGTGGGGTTGAGAGCCATGACGAATTCCTGAATTTAACAAACCGTATTTTCGCATAGACCCTACGCGCTGCGGGGTAGCAGAAGGCGCGGCTTGCAGCCATAATCAAGCCAGTTCATCCTGGAGGACGACCATGAAAATCATGATAGTTTTATTCACTTCCGCTTTGCTTGCCAGCACTGCCACGGCGGCCCCTTTCGCCAAAGGCGACCCCAAGGCGGGCAAGGTCCTGCACGACAAATCCTGTGTCAGCTGCCATGTGAGCATGTTCGGAGGCGACGGCAGCGAGATGTATACCCGCGCCACTCGCAAGATCAAGAACCCCGAGCAACTGGCCGCGCGCATCTCGGGGTGCAACGCCAACACCGGTGCCGGCTGGTTCCCCGAAGACGAACTGCATGTCGGTGCCTGGCTCAACCAGCAGTTCTACAAGTTCAAATGAAGGAAGCGCAATGAGTGATATCGCCCAGGATCTCGTCAGGAAGAAGTGCGCGCCGTGCGAAGGCGGCGTCGCCCCCCTGACCGATGCGCAGATCGCCCCGCTGCTCAAGGGCCTGCCGGGCTGGCAGCGCGACGGCGTGAAAATCTTCAAGGAATTCAAGTTCAAGGACCATTACCAGACCCAGGCCTTCACCAACGCGGTGATGTGGGTATCGCACCGCGAGGACCATCACCCCTACCTGATCGTCGGCTACAACACCTGCCGCGTCGAATTCTGGACCCACGCCATCGGCGGCCTGTCGGAGAATGATTTCATCTGCGCGGCCAAGGTCGACATGCTGTTCGAAATCTGAGCGCGGTGACGCCCACCCGACAGGGCCTGGTGATCGCGGCATACAGCCGCCGCTTCCTTGTCGAAACCGCTGACGGCGCCCTGCCCTGCCAGGTCAAGGGACGCCACCTGCGCGTGGTCTGCGGCGACCGCGTCGAAATCCGCGCGGATGGCACGAACGGCGTGATCGAGCAGGTCCTCCCCCGCACCAATCTGTTTTACCGTTCGGATGCCTTTCGCAGCAAGCCGATTGCCGCCAATGTCACGCAGATTGCCGTGGTGATGGCACCCCGCCCGAGCTTCTCGCTGGAACTGACCCAGCGCTGCATTCTGGCGGCTGAAGCGGAAGGCGTTGCCAGCCTGCTGATTCTGAACAAGACCGACCTGCCCGAAACCGCGGCGGCACGCGAGCGCCTGACGCCGCTGACCCGGCTGGGCTATCCGCTGGTTGAGCTCTGCGCGCATGTCGATGTCACCCCCCTGCTGCCGGCTCTGAATGGGCATACCACCCTGCTGATCGGGCAGTCCGGAATGGGCAAGACGACGATCATCAATGCCCTGCTGCCCGGCACCGCGGCGAGTACCGCCGAGTATTCCGAGGCGCTCGACAGCGGCCGCCATACCACGACCCACACCCGGCTCTACGCAATCGGTCCGGATGCCGCGCTGATCGACTCCCCCGGACTGCAGGAGTTTGCCCTGCACCACATCGATGTGGACGCGCTCGCTCATGCCTTCGTCGAGTTCCGCCCCTTGCTCGGGCAATGCCGCTTTCGCGACTGTCAACACGCGCACGAACCCGGCTGCAGGATCATCGAGGCGGTGGCGGCTGGCGAGATCGACCGCAAACGCCTCGAGTTGTTCCAGATGCTGCGGAAATCCCTCCAGCAGCCACCTCATCACCTATAAGAAATCATGTATTCCGCACGGAGGCTGACCATGAACCGCGTCGTCCTGTTACTGCTGCTGTCGATCATGGGCGCGCTGACTCCGGCGTTGGCAGCGGGCAAATGGGTTGCCACGCCCTATCAGCCGCCCAGGGTCGTGTTCGATTTCTATCTCGACAATCCACAGAAGATCGGCAGCGCGCTCTTCTGGGTGCGCGCGCTGATGAACCCCCTGATGGAAGCGCCTTACGGCTATTCGCCCGAGGACATGAACATCGTCGTGGTGATCCACGGCACCGAAATCGTCACGGTGGCCAGGAAGAACGAAGCCACCTATCAGGAGTTTGTCGACCGCATGCGCTACTACGCCGGCCTCGGCGTGTCCTTCAAGGTGTGCGGACAGGCCGCGGAGGACTATGGCTACGCGGTGAAGGATTTCCAGGATTTCATCGAAGTGGTACCCAACGCCATCACCGAACTGGCGCACTGGCAGATGAAAGGCCATGCCCTGATCATCCCGCAGATCATGGACAAGACCCTCCACATCGAGGCAATCCGTTGAATCGTTTTGGGCATCACGTTCGCCCCCTCTCCCGCAAGCGGGAGAGGGTTGGGGAGAGGGAGAGCCTGCGCCGCCTTACTCCGGCCAGTGCTTGATATACCGCTTCAGCAGACTGTTCTCGAAGTTGGCTTCCTTCAGGCAGGCGCGGGCGACGTCGTGGAAGGAAATGATGCCGAGCAGTTTTTCGCCCTCGAGGATGGGCAAATGCCCGATGTGGGACTTGGTCATCACATCGCGCGCGTAGTCGACCGAATCCTCGGCATTGGCGACCACCGGCTCGGTCACCATGATCTTACTGACCTGGGCATCCTTCAGATCGCAGCCTTGGCTCATCATGCCGCGAACGATATCGCGCTCGGTCACCAGGCCCACCATTTTGCCGTCCTGGTACACCACCAGCGACCCGATGCCCAGACCGACCAGTTTGGCCACCGCACTGGACACCAGATCGGTCGGCGCAATGCTGTGAATTTCATCGGTCTTGAGGGTGAGGATTTCGCGTATCTGCATGTGTGTCTCCGGTGACTGCTTGTTGAATGGTAATAATGATAATCGCGCCGTGGCGTCGCCGTTCAGCCTCTGACCAGACCCGACTCGACCTCGGCGCGTTTGGCATGCCCCGACAGGAGTTCAACCAGCGTCAGCGCAAAGTCCATCGCCGTTCCTGGTCCGCGCGAGGTGACGATGCGACCGTCGTGTACCACGGCATCGGCACGATACTGCATGCCCGGAGCCGGCGAAACATCGAGGAAGCCGGGGTAACTGGTCGCCATCTTGCCGTCGAGAACCCCGGCGGCGGCCAGCACGGCCGGCGCGGCGCAAATGGCGGCGGTATATTTATCCGCCGCCGCCATTTTCTGCAGCAAGCCGATGATCCGCGGGTCGTCCCGGAGATGCGTCGCGCCCGGCATGCCGCCGGGCAGCACCACCATGTCGTAGTCGTCCTGCAGCGCCACGTCGAGCGTCACGTCCGGCACCAGATGCACCCCGCGGCTGGCGTTGACGATGCCGGGCTTGAGTCCGGCTGCCACCACGTCGATGCCGCCGCGGCGCAGCAGATCGATGATGGTGACGGCTTCGAGTTCTTCGCAACCGTCAGCCAGGGGAACCAGAACCTTGGCCATATGCGCCTCCTGTTTTCTCAGTCGCGGAAATTCTGGTATTGCAGTGGAAAATCGGTGATGGACTTTCGCACCAGCGCGATGGTGTCCTGCAGGATGTCGCGCTTGGCGCCGGACACGCGCACGCTGTCGCCCTGGATGCTGGCCTGCACCTTGAGCTTGCTGTCCTTGATGCACTTGACGATCTTCTTCGCCAGCTCGGTCTCGACCCCGGTCTTCACCGTCACGCTACGCTTGACCTTGTTGCCCGAGACTTTTTCGACATTGCCGACGTCCAGACAATTGACGTCGACGCCGCGCTTGGCAAGCTTCTGCGCCAGGATGTCCTGCACCTGGTCGAGCTGGAATTCGGTATCGGCGTAGATCGTCAGCACATAGTCGGCCTGCTCGACACGGGCATCGGAGCCCTTGAAGTCGAAGCGGGTGGACACTTCCTTGTTGACCTGATCGACCGCATTGCGCACTTCCTGCTTGTCGACTTCCGACACGATATCAAAACTCGGCATCCTGATTACTCCTTATCCTGATTGCCCTCTCCCCGCCCTCTCCCGCTAGCGGGAGAGGGCGGAAAAGGTGTCGCTACGCGACGTCAAAGCTGAATGACTGCACCGGCAGGCCGGATTCGTCGTGGAATTCGGCCGCCGCCATCACCCCCAGACGCGCCACCGCCTCGGCATCGAGCGAAGGCGCGCGATAGGCCGCGTACATCGCACCGAGGGCATACGGACTGCCGCTGCCATAGGCATAGAACTTCGAGAATTCCTGCACCGTGCGATGCGCCGCCACGCCAAAAATGCCGCACGGATTGGCGATCAGCACATCCATGCGGCTGGACTCCAGTTCGTCTTCCTTGTCCTCGCCGGCCTGCAGGTAATACTGCTCCTTGAGGACACCGTGCAGCGTGTTCCACACGCGGAAGATGTCTGCCACCGAATCAAGTTGCGGCGGCGTCTCCAGCCCGGCGAAATAGTCCGCCAGAATCAGCTTCATCGTCGCCGATCCGGTAATCGCAATCATGCTGTCACCGACGCGGATGATCTTCTCGTAGTTCACCACATAGTCGGAGGACTCCTTGCCGTTGCCCCACTTCGTCAAGGTGTCGGCCGCAATCGCGATGCGGCCATCCTTTCTGACGACAGCGACGGTGGTCATGGCTCAGGCAAAGTGGCAAATGTAATGATACGGCTCGCCCGACACCTCGATCTCGAAGCTCGAGTTGCCCGGGACGCAGAACGACTCGCCGACGCCGTAGGATTTCCACTCGCTCCCCCCCGCCAGCTTCACCTTGCACGATCCAGCGACCGTCTCCATGGTTTCCGGAGCGCCGGTATTGAAGGTAAGCGAGGACGGCAGGATCACCCCGACCGATTTCTTGCTGCCGTCGGCAAGCGTGATGCTGTGCGACACGCACTTGCCATCGAAATAGACGTTGGCCTTCTTGATGACGGCGACATTGTCGAACTGGGACATGGCTTATTTTCTCCGTGCGTCGAGTTTCGCTGCGATACGCATGCGCAGCGCGTTGAGTTTGATGAAGCCGCCCGCATCCTTCTGGTCGTAGGCGCCGGCGTCGTCCTCGAAAGTGGCGATGGTCGAGTCGAACAGCGAGTCGGTCTTCGAGTCGCGCCCGGCGACGATGACGTTGCCCTTGTAGAGCTTGAGCCGCACGCTGCCGTTGACGTTCTGCTGGGTGTGGTCGATCAGCACCTGCAATGCCTTGCGCTCGGGCGCCCACCAGTAGCCGTTATAGATCAGGCTGGCGTAGCGCGGCATCAGGTCGTCCTTCAGATGCGCGACTTCGCGGTCGAGCGTGATCGATTCGATCGCGCGGTGCGCCTTCAGCAGGATGGTGCCGCCGGGGGTTTCGTAGCAGCCGCGCGACTTCATGCCGACGTAGCGGTTCTCCACCAGGTCGAGGCGGCCGATGCCGTGCTTGCCACCGAGTTCGTTCAGCTTTGCCAGCACTTCGTGCGCGCGCATGCCGACACCGTTGATCGCCACGACGTCGCCGCGCACGTAGTCGAGGGTGATGTATTCGGCCTGGTCCGGTGCCTTCTCCGGCGACACGGTCCAGCGCCACATGTCTTCCTCGGCCTCCGCATTGGGGTCTTCGAGATGGCGGCCTTCGTAGGAGATGTGCAGCAGGTTGGCGTCCATCGAATAGGGGCTGCCACCGGCCTTGTGCTTCATGTCCACCGGGATGCCGTGGGTCTCGGCGTAGGCTAGAAGCTTCTCGCGCGAGAGCAGGTCCCACTCGCGCCACGGCGCGATCACCTTGATGTCGGGCTTCAGCGCATAGGCGCCGAGTTCGAAGCGCACCTGGTCGTTGCCCTTGCCGGTGGCGCCGTGGCAGATGGCATCGGCGCCGGTTTCGTTGACGATCTCGATCAGGCGCTTGGCGATCAGCGGCCGCGCGATCGAGGTGCCGAGCAGGTATTCGCCCTCGTACACGGTGTTGGCGCGGAACATCGGAAAGACGAAATCGCGCACGAACTCCTCGCGCAGGTCGTCGATGTAGATCTGCTCCGGCTTGATGCCGAACTGCAAGGCCTTGGCACGCGCGGGCTCGAGTTCCTCGCCCTGGCCGAGGTCGGCGGTGAAGGTGACGACTTCACATTGGTAGGTGTCCTGCAGCCATTTCAGGATGACCGAGGTGTCGAGGCCGCCGGAATAGGCCAGTACAACTTTCTTGATGTCGCTCATGGTGTGTGTGTCAGTGGGTGGAGCCGGATTGGTTCTTGTCGATGATCTCGATCTGGCCGGGGAAGCCGCCGATCTTCAGGATGTCGAGGTTGGTGGCGAGACTGGCCTTCTCGATCTCGATGCCGACCACGCGGCCGTCCTCCGACAGGTTGAGCACGATGCCCTCGTGCGCTTCCCACGCCTGTGCGGGGTTTTCGGGACTGATTTCGACATAGAGCGAATCCATGTCCTTGAAGTAGGCGATGTTCATGATTCGATTTTTCCCAGGAGTAGATATTCCATCAGCGCTTTCTGCACGTGCAGGCGATTCTCGGCCTCGTCCCATACCACCGACTGCGGGCCGTCGATCACCTCGGCGGTGACTTCCTCGCCGCGGTGCGCCGGCAGGCAATGCATGAACAGCGCATCAGGCTTGGCCACGCGCATCATGTCGGCGTCGACCTGCCAGTCGGCGAAGGCCTTCAGGCGCTCGTCGTTCTCCGCTTCCCAGCCCATGCTGGTCCACACGTCGGTGGTCACCAGATCGACACCGCGGCAGGCGTCCATCGGGTCGGCAAAGCTTTCGAAATGGTCGGTGCCGTAGAGGTTGGCGCGCTCGGGCTCGACTTCGTATCCCGGTGGCGTCGACACGTGCACGTTGAAACCGAGCACTTCGGCCGCCTGCAGCCAGGTGTTGCACATGTTGTTGGAGTCGCCGACCCACGCCACCGTCTTGCCCTGGATCGAGCCGCGATGTTCGATGAAGGTGAAGATGTCGGCGAGGATCTGGCACGGGTGATACTCGTTGGTCAGGCCGTTGATCACCGGCACGCGCGAATGCGAGGCGAAGCGCTCGATGATGTCCTGCTCGAAGGTGCGAATCATGACGATGTCGACCATGCGCGAGATCACCTCGCCCGCATCTTCCACCGGCTCGCCGCGACCAAGCTGGGTGTCGCGCGTGTTGAGATAGATCGCCGAGCCGCCAAGCTGGTGCATGCCGGCCTCGAAGCTCAGCCGGGTGCGGGTCGAGCTTTTCTCGAAGATCATCGCCAGGGTGCGGTCGACCAGCGGGTGATACGGCTGGTAGCGCTTGAACCGGCTCTTGATGACCCGTGCGCGGTCGAACAGGTACATCAGTTCGTCGCGCGGCAGATCCTTGAATTGCAGAAAATGCCTGGGCATCACGCCGCCTGCTGCAGGTAATTCTTGACGATGCCGGACACCGCGGCAACCAGCGCGTCGACCTCGGCCGCGCCATAAATCAGCGGCGGCACCAGGCGGATGACCTTGTCGGCGGTGACGTTGATCAGCACGCCGGCCTCACGCCCCACCGCCACCAGTTCGGCGCACGGACGATCGAGCTCGATGCCGATCATCATGCCCTCGCCGCGGATATCGACCACGCCGTGAACGCCGGAGAGCGCCTCGCGCAGGCCGGCGCGGATAGCTTCGCCGCGCACACGCGCATTTTCCAGCAGATTTTCCTCTTCGATGGCCTTCAGCGTCGCCAGCGCTGCCGCGCAGGCCAGCGGGTTGCCGCCGAAGGTCGAGCCGTGGCTGCCG
>JBGSTQ010000286.1:0-6961 GCA_041736375.1 Thiobacillaceae bacterium | reverse complement strand
GGGACGATGCGCGAGGCGATGGCCGAGACCCACCTCGTCGAGAATGGCCGCGGCGCGCTGCAGCGCCTGCGCGCGATCCATGCGGCGAATCAGAAACGGCATGGCGGCGTTTTCCTGTGCGGTAAACTCCGGCAGCAGGTGGTGGAACTGGTAGACGAAGCCGAGCGCGCGGTTGCGCAGGTCGCTGCGCTCGGCTTCGGAAATGGCGAAGGGATCGCGCCCCATCAGGGTGATCTTCCCGCTGGTCGGCGTATCGAGCCCGCCCAGCAGATGCAGCAGGGTGCTTTTGCCCGAGCCCGACACCCCGACGATGGCGATCGACTCGCCGGCATGGACGTCGAGATCGACGCTGCCGAGTACCGGCACATCGGTCCTGCCCTGGCGGAATATCTTGCCCAGTCCGGCGCAGCTCAACACGACCTCACTCATAGCGCAGCGCCTCCGCCGGATTGATGCGCGAGGCGCGCCAGCTCGGATAGAGCGTCGCCAGCAGGCTCAGCAGCAGGGAAACGCCGCCGATGACGCCGACATCGCCCCAGTCGAGTTTGGAAGGCAACTCGTTGATGTAATACACCTCGGCCGGAAACAGGTCGACGCCGGCGAGGCGTTCGATGATCGGCACGACGGTTCCCAGGTTCAGCGCCAGCAGCACGCCGCTGGCAATGCCGAGGATCGTGCCGAACACGCCGATGAAGCTGCCCTGCACCATGAAGATCTTCATGATCGAACCCGGTCGCGCACCGAGGGTGCGCAGGATGGCGATGTCGGACTGCTTGTCGGTGACCGCCATCACCAGGGTCGAGACGATGTTGAACGCCGCCACCGCGACGATCAGCAGCAGGATCAGGAACATCATGCGTTTCTCGATCGCCACCGCGCGGAAGAAGTTGGCGTGGCTGGTGGTCCAGTCCACCAGGTAATAGTCGCCGATCAGGCTTCGCGACAGATCGCGGGTGACGAAGGGCGCGCGGAAAAGCTCGGCAAGCTTGAGGCGAACGCCCGAGACGTCCTCGCCGAGCCGCAACAGTTTCTGCGCGTCCTGCAGGTGAATCAGTGCCAGCCCCGAGTCGTACTCGAACATCCCCGCCTCGAAAAGGCCGATGACGGTGAACTGCTTGATGCGCGGCATCACGCCGGCGGGGGTGATGTTGCCCTGCGGCGTCAGCAGCACCACCTTGTCGCCGGGATAGACGCCGAGCACGCGCGCCAGCTCGGCGCCGAGAATGATGCCGAATTCGCCCGGCCTGAGATCGCTCAGCTGGCCCGCTTTCATGTGCTGGGCAAAGTCCGCCACCTGGCCTTCCATCTCGGGCAGCACGCCGCGGACGATGGCCCCGCGCACCACGTCGCCGTTCGCCAGCATGCCTTGCGAATTGACGAAGGGTGCGCCCGCCAGCACTTCCCTGTTCTGCCGCGCCTGCGCCAATACGCCGCGCCAGTCGCCGATGCGCTCGCCCGGCCCGCTGATTTCCAGGTGGGCGGCGACGCCGAGAATGCGGGTACGCAATTCCTCCTGGAAGCCGTTCATCACCGACAGCACGACGATCAGCGCCATCACGCCGAGCGCGATGCCCGCCATGGAGACGATGGAGATGAAGGAGATGAAATGGTTGCGGCGCTTGGCGTGGGTGTAGCGCAGGCCGATCAGAAGCTCAAAGGGAAGCAAAACAGGACTCGCTCATGGAATTGCCGGAGTATGCCACAGGCCCTCACTCGCCCAGCAGGTGCAGCACCACCTTGCGCGTCTGCGCGCCGCGCCGGTGTTCGAACAGGTAGATGCCCTGCCAGGTTCCCAGCATCGGCCGGCCGTCGGCAACCGGGATCGCCAGATGGGTTTGGGTCAGCGCCGCGCGCACATGCGCCGGCATGTCGTCCGCTCCTTCCAGCGTGTGCTGAAAGATCGGATCGCCTTCCGGCACCAGCCGTGACAGGAAGCGTTCCAGATCGGCCTGCACCGTGGGATCGTAGTTTTCCTGGATCAGCAGGCTGGCCGAGGTGTGGCGGATATACAGGGTGAGCAGGCCCTGCATGATGCCGCTGGCCTGCACCCAGTCGCTTGCCTGGCGGGTGAAGTCATACAGACCCTTGCCGCGGGTGGGAACGCTGATGTCGTGAAATAGCTGGCGCATGGCCGGCATTCTAGCGAATCCGCTTTGCTACACTCGGACCATGCTGCTGCTGGTACCCCACCTGTTTCCTTCGGCGCGCCTGCTCGACGCGGCCGCGCAGAACCTGCGCCTGCCCGCGCTGGAAACCCTGCTGGCGCGCGGTATCCGCCAAGGCTTCGCCACGGAGGGGGTCGAAGCCGCATTGTGCGAGACGCTGGGCATCGCGCGACAGCAGGACTGGCCGCTCGCCCCCATCACCCTGCAGGCCGATGGGGGCAACGCCGGAACGGACTACTGGCTGCGCGCCGACCCGGTGCATCTGCAGGTCATGCGCGACCGCGTCGTGCTGGCCGGGGGCAGCATTCCCGATCTCGGCCGGGACGAGGCGGAGGTCCTGGCAGGCAGCCTCCAGGCCCACTTCGGGGCAGAATTCGACCTCCGCGTGCCGCAGCCGCAGCGCTGGTATCTGCGCCTGCCCGAACCGCCGCGACTTGCCACCACGCCCCTGCCCTGCGCGGCGGGATGCGACATCGAACCCCTGCTGCCACGCGGCGCCGACGCACCGCGCTTTCGTACCCGGCTGAACGAACTGCAGATGGTGCTGCACGACCACCCGGTCAATCAGGCGCGCGAGGCACGCGGCCAGGCCGTGGTCAATTCGCTGTGGTTGTGGGGCGGCGGCACCCTGCCGCAGGTTTCCCCGTGCAGTTTGCGAATAGCCTCCGGGAATGCGGATGCAAGGGCGCTGGCAGAGTATGCCGGCGCGACCCTCGTCCCGATGTCTACACGTCTGGGCAGGGATGGACCCGACGTCGCCATGCTGGAAAGTCTGCTGGCTCCAGGCCAGGTCGGCGATGCCTTTGGCTGGCGCGAAGGCGTGCGCCAGGTGGAAAACCAGCTTCAGACGCTGCTACAAGGGGGGGTGGGGTTCACCGTGGCCGACCCCATCAGGGGGGTGGCCTATGCGTGGCGCACAGCGGACCGCTATAAATTCTGGTGCCGGCGGGTCCCACTCGCAGAGGCCCTCGGATAAAACCAGGCATCATGGGGGTCGGTGCGAAGCTAGCGTCCCGCGAATCCCGTTTGCAGGCGGACGCCAAAAAGACCCACGAGGCGGCTTTGTCAGCAATCCGTCCCCAGCGATACCAGCTGCTGCTTCGGAGTTGCCTCGGGTGCGTGTTCCATGCAGGGACAGACAGCGGCGCGCTCGCGCAGCAGTTCGGCATGCTGCTGCAGCAGGACTTGCAGCGCCTGGGTCTGCCCCTTGGCACGCAGGGACTTGACCTGCCGGACATGCTGGCGGCATTCCAGATCGGTCATCAGCACCACCGGATAGTCCCCCCGGCACAAGGCATCGTCTGGGGTGGCCGCCTGCAGCCCCGGAGTGCTCGTCAATGCTGCAAGAAAAACCAGACCCGCCGTCGCCTGTTTCATGTCATCTCCCTAAAGTCCATCCATCCTGCCTCAGCAATGTGAATGCTTCATGAACAGACAAGCAGGGTGCATGCCAGCACGCACCACAGCGGAAAGCCTTATTCGGCGCGGGACTCGGTGAAATCCTGCGAAGCAGGGATGCACTCTAAATGCGCATGACGCCTGGCCGTGCACCGGATTGCGGCACATTCAGACCGGTGTAGCCCAAAGATCGTGTTCGTCGGCCTCCTCGACGCGCACCTTGAGACGTGTTCCCGGCGCCAGATCGAACACCCCTTCGAGATACACCACCCCGTCGATTTCCGGCGCGTCGGCATGGCTGCGTGCCAGCGTGCCGACCTCATCCTCCTCGTCGACGATGACCTCGATGGTCCGGCCGATCTTGGTCTCGAGCCGTGCCGCGGAAATCTCAGCCTGCACGTCCATGAAACGCTCCAGCCGTTCCTCCTTCAGTTCCTCCGGAACGGCATCGGGCAGTTCGTTGGCCGCTGCACCCGCGACCGGCGAATACTTGAAGCACCCGACGCGGTCGAGTTGGGCTTCCTTGAGGAAATCCAGCAGTTCCTCAAATTCGGCGTTGGTCTCGCCTGGAAAGCCGACGATGAAGGTCGAACGCAGCGTCAGGTCGGGCACGGCGGCACGCCAGGACTGGATGCGGTCGAGGGTTTTTTCCACCGCGCCGGGGCGCTTCATCAGCCTGAGAATGCGCGGACTGGCGTGCTGGAACGGGATGTCGAGGTAAGGCAGGATGATGCCGTCGGCCATCAGCGGAATGACGTCGTCGACGCTGGGATAGGGATAGACATAATGCAGCCGCACCCAGGCGCCGAGGCTGCCGAGCGCTCCGGCGAGCTCGGTCATGCGGGTCTTCAGAGGACGGCCGTTCCAGAAGCCTGGGCGGTATTTGACGTCCACCCCGTAGGCGCTGGTGTCCTGCGACACCACCAGCAGTTCCTGCACCCCGGCGCCGACCAGCGCCTCGGCCTCGCGCATCACCTCGCCGATCGGCCGGCTGACTAGGTCGCCGCGCATCGACGGAATGATGCAGAAGGTGCAGCGGTGGTTGCAGCCTTCGGAAATCTTCAGGTAGGCGTAATGGCGCGGCGTGAGCTTGATTCCGCCCGGCGGAATCAGGTCCTCGAACGGGTCGTGCGGCTTCGGCAGGGCCGTGTGCACCGCCTCCATGACCTCGTCGAGCGCATGCGGCCCGCTCACCGCCAGCACCTTGGGATGCGCTTCGCGCACCACGTCGCCCTTGGCGCCAAGGCAGCCGGTGACGATGACCTTGCCGTTTTCCGCCAGCGCCTCGCCGATCGCCTCGAGCGATTCCTGCACCGCCGCGTCGATGAAGCCGCAGGTGTTGACCACCACCACGTCGGCGTCATCATAGCTGCCGACGATGCCATAGCCTTCGGCGCGGAGCTGGGTGAGAATGCGTTCCGAATCGACGGTTGCCTTGGGACAACCGAGCGAGACGAAGCCAACGGTGGGGTGGCGTGCGGGTTTGACTTTGGATGACATGGTCAGGCAGGCATTTTCAAAAGTGTGGCAAACGAAATCGACCGGGAGTACGGCAAGGCATGGGGGTGACAGATGTATATCGTTGCGATCGGTTGGGCCTACGTGATCCTGATGATGGCCATCACCGCCAGCAGTCTCGGCAAGGGTCTCGCCATCGCGTTCTTTCTCGGCGTCCTGCCGCTGTGGCTGTTCATTTATATCGCAGACGGTCCGCGCCGGCGCCGCCGCTCAATGGCCATGACCGATGAGATGACCGACCAGCGCGACGGTGCCGACGCCGAGCCCGATCAGAAGTAGCTGCTGGAGGGTGACATGGATTTCCGCGCGCCGGTGCAGCCCGGGGATCAGGTCGGACATCGCGACATACAGCATGCTCGCGGCGGCGATTCCCAGCAGCACAGGCGTCCAGCCTTCCAGCATCGACAGGGCGAAGTAACCGAGCAGCGCCCCCGCTATCGTCGCCAGGGCGGTCAGGACGTTGATCAGCAGCGCCCGGGTACGGCTGTAGCCGGAATGCAGGAGGATCATAAAATCGCCGACTTCCTGGGGAATCTCATGCGCCATGATGGCCAGCGCGGTGACCACGCCGAGTCGGAAATCCACCAAAAACGCGCCGGCGATGATGATGCCGTCGACAAAATTATGAAAAGTGTCGCCCACCGTGATCATCAGGCCGGAACGGCCGTGGTCGTGATCGTGGCCGACATGCGCTTCGCACACTTCGTCATGGCAATGCCGCCACAGGACCAGTTTTTCGAGCAGAAAAAACAGCAGGATGCCGCCCAGCAGAGCGACACCGACGGTGCGCACATCGCCTTCCATTTCCACCGCCTCGGGCAGAACCTCGAGCAGCGAGGCGCCCAGCAGCGCGCCGATGGCATAGCTCACCAGCACCGGCACCCAGGCCGGCCGCGCCGACAGCGCCAGCACACCTGCGATCAGCAAGCTCAGCAGGCTGCCTGCGCTGGTTGCAACCAGGATGATGGCGAGCGTGGACATGAAGGAAACGGGTAGAAGCAAAGCACGGCATTATACCGGCGCCATCGCGCCTGCGCCGTGCCGGACGCTTGCGTCGCCAGAGGCAAAGTCAGCACACTGACGCCAGACGGACCGGCAATGCCTGAGCGATTGGCCGATGAATTCTTTCAGGAGAACGTTCGTGAAAACAAAGCTGTCCATGCTGGCCGCGGCACTTTCAGTCCTGCTGCTGAGCGCCTGCGAGCAGGCGCCCGGATCGGCCGCCGGCGAACAACCGGCGGTTCTCCAGCCCGCAACCGGTGCCACACCCCCGAGACGTCATCATGACCCCGCCCGGGTTGAGCGCGGACGAGCGGTCTACGACAAGCACTGCGCAGAATGCCACGGTGCCGAGGGCCGGGGACAAGCCGGCGACTGGCGCATCCGTGACGCCGGGGGAAACTATCCGCCACCTCCGCTCGACGACAGCGCCCATGCCTGGCATCACCCCACGGCGGTGCTGCTGGATGTGATCCGCAACGGCAGCGAACCCGGCGAGGGCAACATGCCGGCGTGGAAGAGCGTGCTGAGTGAGGCGGAAATGCAGGATGTGGTGGCGTACATCAAGTCGCTCTGGTCCGACCCGGTGTATCAGCTGTGGTGGACTCTGGAACAGCAGTCGCTGGAGAACTGACACGGCGGGGAGTGCTGGCGACGCGAGCCTGCCTCAGTCCAGCCAGATCAGCGCGGCCATGCGCCCGGTGACGCCGTCGCGGCGATAGGAGAAAAATTCCTCCGCCTCGCGATAGGTGCAGCGTCCGCCACCATAAATCGCGGTGACCCCGGCGCGGTTCAGGCGGATGCGGGCCAGCTGGTAGATGTCGGCCAGCCATTTCGGCGTTGCTCCGGCGGCAGACGGCTGCGGCGCGAAGGCGGCGGCG
>JBGSTQ010000274.1:0-10465 GCA_041736375.1 Thiobacillaceae bacterium | reverse complement strand
AAATGGTGCCGGCCGCGCTGGCGAAAGCCGTCACCGACAGGCTTGGCATCCCCACCATCGGCATCGGCGCCGGTGCCGGCTGTTCCGGCCAGGTGCTGGTGCTGTACGACTTGCTCGGCCTGTATCCGCACGCGCCGAAATTCTCGAAGAATTTTCTCGCCGGCACCGACGGCATCGAGGCGGCGGCACGGTTCTATGTCGCCGCGGTGAAGGACGGCAGCTTTCCGGCCGTCGAGCACACGTTCTGATGTGGGTTTTTCACACTGCGGCCGAACTGCGCGCGGCCCTCGCCGGGCAAACCGCGACCGCCTTCGTGCCGACCATGGGCAATCTGCACGCCGGACACATGTCGCTGGTCGGACTGGCGAAACAGCATGGCCAACCGGTGGTGGCGAGCATTTTCGTCAATCCGCTGCAGTTCGGCGCCGGCGAGGATTTCGAACGCTATCCGCGCACGCTGGAGGCGGATTGCGCGAAGCTCGCCGCTGCCGGCTGCGATGTCGTGTTCGCGCCGGACCAGAACGAGATGTATCCCGTGCCACAGACCTTTACCGTACAGCCGCCGGACAGCTTGTCGAATGATCTCTGCGGTGCCTTCCGTCCCGGCCATTTCAGCGGCGTGGCGACGGTGGTGCTGAAGCTGCTCAATCTGGTGCAACCGCGCGTGGCCGTTTTCGGCAAGAAGGATTTCCAGCAGCTGTTGCTGATTCGCGAGCTGGTGCGGCAGTTCAATCTGCCGATCGAGATCGTCGCGGGCGAGACGCTGCGCGAGGCCGATGGCCTGGCGATGAGCTCGCGCAATGGCTACCTCGATGCCTCCGAGCGCATCCAGGCAGCGCGCCTGCATGCTGAGCTCGCCGCCATTGCCGCCGCCCTTCAGACCGGCGAAAAAGACCATGCGGCGCTCTGTGCCGCCGCCAGCCGGCGGCTGAAAATGGCGGGCTGGCAAGTCGATTATGTCGCGCTGCGCGACGCCGAAACCTTGCAGGCCCCGTCAAACGACACGTCCCGGCTGGTGGTGCTGGGCGCCGCCTGGATGGGGAAAACACGGCTGATCGACAACCTTGATTTTCCCAATCCGGATTTCGTCTTGGGCAATCGGCCCTGAAGTTTTATAATGATTGTCCTTTTTTTGTGAGGGCACCGTCATGCAAAGAACGATGCTCAAGTCCAAGCTGCACCGGGCGACCGTCACGCATTCCGAGCTGCATTACGAAGGCTCGTGCGCCATCGACGAAACCCTGCTGGACGCGGCCAACATCCACGAATACGAGCAGATCCAGATCTACAACATCACCAATGGTGAGCGGTTCACGACGTACGCCATCCGGGCTGCACGCGACTCTGGCATCATTTCGGTGAACGGTGCCGCCGCGCACAAGGCCAATCCGGGCGACCTGATCATCATCGCCACCTACGCCGTGTACAACGAACTGGAACTGGCACGCTACGCGCCTGAACTGGTGTACCTGGATCAAGCCAACCGCATCGTCGATACGCGCCAGGCGATTCCGGTCCAGGCCGCCTGAGCGGCGCGCAGCCGACAAAGCCCCTTATCCGCGAAGGACGCCTGGGAACACACAAGGAAGTAAAACATGGGAGGCCATCACGGCCTTCACGAAAAAAAGAGCCGGGAGACCGGCTCTTTTTTCGTTGCGCCCCGCGGGGCGCACTCGTCGGCTTACTTCTTGGCGCCGACGACTTCGATCTCGACGCGACGGTTCGGCGCCAAGCAGACTTTCAGGGCATCCTTGGCCTGATTCATGTCGCAATCGACGACCGGCTTGGTGTCACCCATCCCCGCGGTGGTGAACGAAGCCGCTTTCACACCCTGGGACTTGAGGTAATTGGCAATCGCCTTGGCGCGCGTCAGCGACAGCTTCTGGTTGGCGGCAGGTTTGCCCATCTTGTCGGCGTGGCCGGTGACCTTGATCGAATCGATGGTGCCGAAGGCCTTGATCTTGGCGACCAGGTCATCCAGCTTGGCGCGACCTTCCGGGGTCAGATCCTTGACCGAGGATTTGCCGGTCTTGAACAGCGCGTCGCCGCCGAGGGTGACGGTGGCAGGAGCGCCCGCCTTCACCGCGAAAGCGGCGGGAGCGGCCGGCTGGGCCACTGCGGCTGCCTGGGCGGAGCCCGGCAGGCTGGGAATCAGGTTGTAGGGAAACGCTGCCGCGCCCGGTGCTGCAGCTGTCTGGCCGCCGGTCAGGCTCGGCAGACTCGGCAGGCTCACACCGCCGGGAATCATGTTCAGCACATTGCCGTAGGTGGAGGGATCCAGCAGGTTGATCGGAAGTTCGAGCGGAGCGCGCGGCTGCAGGGAAATCACCGGCTGGTTCGGGTACATGAACGTGCCCCAGGTGGAGTTGGCGCCACCGACCAGTTGCGGGTTGACCAGGCCACCCATCATGCTGCCGTAAAGCTGGGGATTCATCGGCGCGAACATCAGCGCCATGCCGCGCGGATCGGTCGGCATCATCATGAATTTCAGATAGAGATTGGGATCCAGCGTCTTCAAGCTGGCCCGAAACAGGCGCTGATCCATCGGCAGCATCATCCAGCCCATGATCTTGCTCGGGTTGGTCATGTTGGTGATCATTTTCGTGTACCACATCGGGTCAAACATCGCGGCGGCCCAGCGGGCATAGATCGTCGGATCAATCGCGAATTGCGCGTAGTTGCTCATGGCGGCGGGCTGCAACATGGTGGTCATCATGTGCAGCCAGTTGCCCGGCTCAAGTCCGGCATCGGCCATCGCCGCCACCATGGCGGGGTCGGTCATGGCGTTCATCCAGTAGACGAATACGGCCGGATCCTTGAAGGCCTGGGAGTTCTTGGTGAAATCGGCCATTTGCGCCACCCACTGGTCGGCGTTTCTTTGCGCGGGCGGAACGGTGGCTTCGGGGGCCATGCCGGTCGTGCCCTGCATCACGGGTTGGGTTGCAGGCGCGGCGGGCGCTTGAGCGAACAGCGGTGCGCTAACCAGAGCTGCGGCAACCGCGACGGCGAGATGTTTGATTTGCATGGAATTCTCCAAAGGACAAGGAAACGGAATCAGACTTTTGTGTGTTCCCGGGATTAACCCGGTACAGGGATCGCGATCAAAAGAATTGATCCGTGCAGGCACAAAATATTAGGAACTGATTATATGTCAGTCACCTGATTCTCGTCAGTCCGAGTTCCGGGAATATTGCAAATTCACCACAAAACGTTGCAAATTAGCGACATGCCCATCCTGAAATAGGCGATGACTCAGACGGCGGATTTCAGCTTCCATATCTCGCGGTTGTACTCCTGCATGGTGCGGTCGGTCGAGAAGAAACCGCTCGATGCCGTATTCAGGATGCTCAGGCGCGTCCAGTTCGCCTGGTCTTGCCACGCTACCGAAACGCGATGCTGGGCGTCCACATAGCTGCGGAAATCGGCCAGCGTCATCCAGGGGTCATGCGGGCTGAGCAGCGCGCCCAGAATGACGTCGAAAATTCCCGGCTCGAAGGTATTGAAATGGCCGGAAGCCAGCAGGTCGATGACCTCGTGCAATTCCCTGTCCTGCTCGAGAAAGGCTGACGGCTGGTAATGGCTGCGCAGTTCATCGACCTCCTCGGCGCGCAGGCCGAACAGGAAGAAATTCTCCTCCCCCACCGCTTCCATGATTTCGATGTTGGCGCCATCGTAGGTGCCGATCGTCGCCGCACCGTTCATCATGAATTTCATGTTGCCGGTACCGGAGGCCTCCTTGCCGGCGGTGGAAATCTGCTCCGACAGGTCGGTCGCCGGGGCGATGATTTCCATGCTCGATACGCGGTAGTTCGGCAGGAAGGCAACCTTGAGGCGACCGTTGACGTCCGGGTCGTGGTTGACGACGTCGGCGACGTTGTTGATCAGCTTGATGATGCGCTTGGCCATCATGTAGCCCGGGGCCGCCTTGCCGCCGATCAGCACGCAGCGGTCGGCCCAGTGCTCCAGCCGTCCGTGCTTGATGCGGTTGTAGAGATGAATGATGTGCAGCACGTTGAGCAGCTGGCGCTTGTATTCGTGGATGCGCTTGACCTGCACGTCGAACAGCGCGGTCGGCTCGAAATCGACAGCGCACTCGACCTTGACCAGTTCGGCCAGACGGCGCTTGTTGGCGAGCTTGACCTCGCGCCAGGCGGCATGAAACTTCTTGTTTTTGGTCCCCGCCAGTGGCTTGAGTTTTTCCAGCTGCGACAGGTCCGCCACCCAGCCGTCGCCGATCTTCTCCGTGATCAAGGCGGTCATGCCGGGATTGGCGTGGGCCACCCAGCGACGCGGGGTGACGCCGTTGGTCTTGTTGTTGAACTTGTTGGGCCAGAGATCGACGAAATCGCGGAACAGGCCCTCCCTGAGCAGCCGCGAATGCAGCGCGGCCACGCCGTTGACCGAGAAGCTGCCGACGATCGCCAGCCATGCCATGCGCACCTGCCGCGGATAGCCCTCCTCGATGATCGACATGCGGCGCTGGCGGTCGATGTCACCCGGCCATTTCATCGACACCTCGCGCAGAAAGCGGGCATTGATCTCGTAGATGATTTCCAGCAGGCGTGGCAGCAGGCGCTCGAACAGCGAAACCGGCCAGCGCTCCAGCGCTTCCGGCAGCAGGGTGTGGTTGGTGTAGGCCATGCACTGCGAGGTGATCTTCCAGGCGGCGTCCCAGGCCAGGCCCTGTTCGTCCATCAATATCCGCATCAGCTCGGCCACCGCGATGGTCGGATGGGTGTCGTTCATCTGGAACACGTTGTCGGCAGCGAAGCGGCCGAGGTCGCTGTTGCCCGCGGAAAACCACTGCCGCATCGCGTCCTTGAGGCTGGCCGACGCCAGGAAATACTGCTGGCGCAGGCGCAGTTCCTTGCCGTTCTCGCTGCTGTCGTTGGGATAGAGGACCATCGAAATGTGCTCGGCCTCGTTCTTCGACTGCACCGATTCGGTGTAGCTGCCGGCATTGAATTCGTCGAGGTCGAACACGTCGGTGGCGGTCGATTTCCACAGCCGCAGGGTGTTCACCGCGTGATTGCGGTAGCCCGTGATCGGCATGTCGAACGGGATCGCCAATACATCGCTGGTGTTGAGCCAGCGCACGCGCTCGACCCCATGTTCGTCGAGGTAGCGCTCCGTGTGTCCGCCAAAGGAGACGCGCTGGGTGAACTCGGAACGCTCGATCTCCCACGGGTTGCCGTCGCGCAGCCAGTGATCCGGTTCTTCCACCTGATAGCCGTTTTCGATGCGCTGCCGGAACATGCCGTATTCGTAATGGATGCCGTAGCCCATCACCGGCAGATTGAGGGTGGCGCAGCTGTCCATGAAGCAGGCGGCCAGCCGGCCGAGGCCCCCGTTGCCCAGCCCGGCGTCGTGCTCCTCGTCGGCAATGTCCTCCAGGTTTTGGCTGAAACTGTGCAGGGCCTCGCGAACAGTGCCATCGAGCCCGAGGTTGAGAACATGGTTGCCGAGCGCACGTCCGATCAGGAACTCCAGCGACAGGTAATAGGCGCGTCGATTGCCCGGTTTGTCGCGCGCCGTGTAGCTGTTCATCCAGTCGCTCATGATGCGGTCGCGCAGGGTCCAGGACAGCGACTGGTAGCAGTACACCTTGGGACAGCCATGCAGTCGACCCTGGTGATAGAACTGGTAGCGTTCCAGATCCTTGACCAGGGCGGCGGCGTCGCTTGGCAATGGCTCGAGGATTTTGCAGGTCACCGGGGCGGTTTTCTTCTTGGCTGGCATGGTTTTACCCTTGTTCGAAAGTGGACTCAGATGCTGTAAAGCGACAGATAGTGGCCCGCGCTTTCATTCCAGTCGAAGCTCTGGCGCATTCCCGCCTGCTGCACCCGCCGCCACTGCGAAGACTGACGGTATAGGGCAAGCGCGCGCAGAACGGTTTCGTGAAATGCCTCGACGCTCGGGGTTTCGAACACGAAACCCGTGGCGCTGCCGTCTTCCAGCGTGGTTTCGTTGACATCGACCACGGTGTCGGCGAGCCCGCCCGTCTTGTACACCACGGGCGGCGTGCCGTAGCGCAGGCTGTACATCTGGTTCAAGCCGCAGGGTTCGAAGCGCGACGGCATCAGGAAGATGTCCGCACCGGCCTCGATCAGGTGCGCCAGCGGCTCGTCATAGCCGATCTCGACGAAGACGCGGTCGGGATACAGCTTCGCCAGGCGGGAGAATTTCTGCTCGTACATCGCCTGACCGCTGCCGAGCATGGCGACGCAGACGTCGGTTTCGTTCAGCAGCACCGGCAATGCGGCGAGCACCCAGTCGACGCCTTTCTGCTCGACCAGACGACCGACCAGACCCAGCAGGGGCGCCTCCATGGTGACATCGTCAACCTTGCCGAGGAAGCGCTGGAGCAGCGCCTGCTTATTGCGGCGCTTGCCCGGATTGATGCGGCCCAACGAGTAATGCGCAGGAAGATGCGGGTCGATCGAAGGATTCCACAGGGTGGTGTCGATGCCGTTGAGGATGCCGTGCAGCTTGTGCTGTTGGGCCAGCAGCAGACCGTCGAGGCCGTAGCCGAATTCGGGCGTGCAGATCTCGCGCGCATAGGTCGGGCTGACCGTCGTCACCGCGTCGGCGAAGACGATGCCCGCCTTGAGCATCGAAAAGCCGCCGTGGAACTCGACGCCATCGGGCGACCACCACAGGCTCGGCAGCTGCAAACGGACAAAATCGGTATGGGAAAAATAGCCGCCATAGGCCAGGTTGTGGATCGTGAACACGGTCTTCGGCCGCTGCGGCAGTTCGTGCAGGAAGGCGGCCACCAGTCCGGTCTGCCAGTCATGGCAGTGCACCACATCAGGCTTCCAGCCGATATCGAGCGCGTCCTGGCCAAGCAGCGCGGCGGCGCGCGAAAACACCGCGAAGCGCTCGGAATTGTCCTCCCAGTCATGGCCGCCGGCATTGACGTAGGGATTGCCCGGGCGGTCGAACAGCGGCGGGCAGTCGACGATCCACAGTGGAAACTGGAAGTCGGGATGGCGGGCTTCCAGAATGCGGGCACTGACGATGCCCTCCGCACCGCGCAGATCGAGCCAGCCGTTGATGCGCACCTGGTCGAGCTGGCGCAGCAGCGCTCGGTAGCCCGGCAGCAGCAGCCGCACGTCAAGGCCGCGCGCGTGCAGGGCGTGCGGCAGGCTGTACAGCACATCGCCGAGGCCGCCGGTCTTGACCAGCGGAAATGCCTCGCTGGCCACAAACAGAATTTTCATCGCGCCGCGTTTCATTGCTTCATGCAATCGATCAGGAACAGGGCTTGAGGAACAACGCGCCGAGCGGCGGCAACGTCACCTCGATGGAATGGTCGAATCCCATCCACGGTGTGTTCTGGGGATGCAGCGGCTGGCCGTTGCCGAGGTTGCTGCCGCCGTAGAACATCGAGTCGGTATTCAGCGTCTCGCACCAGGCCGCCGCATCCGGCACGCCGATGCGGTAGCCATGACGTGGCACCGGGGTGAAATTCAGCAGCACCACCATCTGCTCAGACGCCTTCGCGCCACGCCGGACAAAACTCAGCACCGACTGGTCGGCATCGTGGCAATCGATCCACTGGAAGCCGCGCGGGTCGAAATCGAAGGTGTGCAGCGCCGGCTCGCTGCGGTAGAGGCGGTTGAGGTCACCCAGCAGCAGGCGAATGCTGTCGTGGGCGGGAAAATTCAGCAGCATCCAGTCGAGCTGCCCCTGCTCCGACCATTCGTTCCACTGGCCGAATTCGCAGCCCATGAACAGCAGCTTCTTGCCGGGGTGGGCATACTGCCAGGCGTAAAGCAGCCGCAGGTTGGCAAAGCGCTGCCAGGTGTCGCCGGGCATCTTGTCGAGCAGGCTCTTCTTCATGTGCACGACTTCATCGTGCGACAGGGGCAGCACGAAATTTTCCGTCCAGGCGTACATCTGGCTGAAGGTCAGCTGATTGTGCTGGTACTTGCGGTAAACCGGCTCCTTCTCGATGTAGTCCAGGGTGTCGTTCATCCAGCCCATGTTCCATTTCATCGAGAACCCCAGGCCGCCCAGTTCCACCGGTCGCGACACCGCCGGCCAGGCGGTGGACTCCTCTGCGATGGTCAGGACGCCGGGAAAGCGGCCATGGACTTCGACATTGAGGTCGCGCAGGAACTGGATCGCCTCGATGTTCTCGCGTCCACCGAACTGGTTCGGCAGCCACTCGCCGGGCTGGCGCGAATAGTCGAGGTAGAGCATCGACGCCACCGCATCGACCCGCAGACCGTCGATATGGAATTCGTCGATCCAGTACAGGGCGTTGGCGATGAGGAAATTCCTCACCTCGTTGCGGCCGAAGTTGAAGATCAGCGTGCCCCAGTCCTGATGCTCGCCGCGGCGCGGATCTTCGTGCTCGTACAGCGCCTCGCCGTTGAAGCGAGCCAGCGCGAAATCATCCTTGGGGAAATGCGCCGGCACCCAGTCGAGCAGGACGCCGAGCTGGTGGCGGTGGCAGGCGTCGACAAAGCGGCGCAGCGCGTCCGGATCGCCGAAGCGCGCGGTCGGCGCGTAATAGCCCGAAACCTGATAGCCCCATGAGGCGTCGAGCGGATGTTCGGCCACCGGCAGCAGCTCGATGTGGGTGTAGCCCAACTCCAGTACGTAGGGGATCAGGGTTTCGATCAGCTCGTCCCAGCTGTAGAAGCCGCCGTCGGGGTGGCGCCGCCACGACCCGGGATGCAGTTCGTAAATGCTGACCGGCTGATGCTGCCAGTCGAAACCGGCACGCGCGCTGATCCAGCCCATGTCCCCCCAGGCGTACGGCGTATCGTCCGGAATGCGGCTGGTGGTTTCCGGGCGCGGAAACATCTGCCGCGCATAGGGGTCGGTTTTTCGTCCCAGATGGCCATGGCGCCCGAGGATTTCGTACTTGTAGGCATGGCCCGCGTCGAGGCCGGGAATGAACAGCTCCCACATGCCGGAATCGCCGCGGCAGCGCATCGGATGGCGACGGCCGTCCCAGTCGTTGAAATCACCGACCACGCTGACCCGCTGCACCGCCGGCGCCCATACCGCGAACTGGCAGCCGGCGACGCCGTCCACCACTTTTGTCCGCGCCCCCAGCACTTTCCATGCTTCGAAGTGGCGCCCCTCGCGCAGCAGGTAGAGGTCGAGTTCGCCCAGCTGCGGGGCGAAGCCGTAAGGCGACTGCATGTTGTGCCAGGCGCCGGCCCCCTTGTCCTGCCAGCGCAGCACCGGGTGAGCGGCGACCGCGACTCCGGGCGCCACGATCAGTTCGAAGCAGTCGGTGCCGGGTACCCGCGTCATCGGCACGCCCTCAACTTCGACCGCCTCGGCGGCAGGCAGGAACTCGCGGATGAGCGTCGAGCCATCGGGCTGCCGGTGCATTCCCAGCACCTCGAAGGGGTCGTGGTGGGTGCCGGCCTGCAACCGCAGGATCGGCTCGCTGATCGCCGGACCAGAGGGCTTCGCCTCGGCTGGGGGCATATTCCCCGCGGATGTTTTCTTGGAGTCTCTCATCGATGGGCTTTCCGTATTTTTTCAAGCAAGCTGGATGCCAGATCAGCTGGCAGGCTGTCCCACTGGAATTGCCAGGTCCAGTTGCCGCTGGCCGTGCCAGGCGTGTTCATCCGCGCCTCGCTTCCCAGCCGCAGCACGTCCTGCATCGGCAGCACGGCGAGTGCGGCCTGGCTGCCGAGGACGGTGTCCTGCATGGCATCGAGCAGCCGGGCTGTATCGTCGACGCCGAGTTGCCGCATCACCTGCTGCCGGACCTCGGGCGCCAGGCCGGCGAACCAGCCCGCCGTGGTGTCGTTGTCATGGGTCCCGGTGTAATAGACAGTGTCGGCCCCGATGTTCTCCGGCTTGTGCGGGTTGTCGTGATGGGCGTCGAAGGCAAATTGCAGTACCGCCATGCCGGGCAGCCCGAACTGCCGGCGCAGCGCCGTGACCTCCTGGGTGATCACCCCGAGATCCTCGGCCACCAGGGGGATGTCGCCCATCTCGTCGAGCAGCGCCTGCAGCAGCGCCGCGCCCGGCACCGGCTGCCAGTGGCCGTTGACCGCGGTGTCGTCGCTCGCCGGAATCACCCACACCGCCACCAGCCCGCGAAAATGGTCGATGCGCACCAGGTCGAACCATTCGAAGTGGTTGCGCAGTCGCGCCCGCCACCACTCGAAACCACCGTCTTGCATCGCCGCCCAGTTATAGTGCGGATTGCCCCAGCGCTGCCCCGTGGCAGAGAAATAATCTGGCGGCACCCCGGCGACGGCGTTCGGATGCCCCTCGTCGTCAAGCAGAAAATAGTCCGGGTGCGCCCACACGTCGGCGCTGTCGTGGGCAACGAAAATCGGCATGTCGCCGAACAAGCGGATGCCACGCGCGGCGGCCCCGGCATGCAGGCTCTGCCAGTAGCTATAGGCCTGGTACTGCTCGACCACCCGCTCTTCGATCGCCACCGCATGCTCCGCCGCAAAGCGACCCAGCGCCGCGGCGT
>JBGSTQ010000255.1:0-4559 GCA_041736375.1 Thiobacillaceae bacterium | reverse complement strand
CGGCAGCGAGGTTGCCGCGTGTTTCGCCGGCCCGGGGGATGCGCGCCAGCGCCCGGGGGACGATTTCGCCGTCGATCAGCAGGATGCGTTTGTCGCCGTCCCTGATCTCGGGCAGGTAGCGCTGCGCCATGATGGCGCGGTGGCCGCGCCGGGTCAGCGTTTCCAGAATGGCATTGCGGTTGGGGTCGGCAAGCAGAAGGCGGAAAATCCCGCTGCCACCCATCTCGGTGAGGGGCTTGACGATGATGTCGTGGTGCGCGGCGAGGAAATGGCCAATCTCCTCCGCATCGGCAGAAACCAGGGTGGGGGCGATGAACTGCGGAAAGTTGAGGATCGCGAGCTTCTCGTTGAAGTCGCGCAAGGCAGCCGGGCGGTTCAGCACGTGTGCGCCGTTGGCTTCGGCGATGCCGAGCAGGTGGGTGGCGAGCAGGTAGTCGGTGTCGACCGGCGGATCGCAGCGCATCAGTACGGCATCGAAATCCTTCAACGCGCAGTCGTCCGTACGCATCACGCGAAACCAGTCGTCGCCAGGACGCACCTCAAGCGCATCGCAGGCGGCGCAGGCCATTCCATCCTTCACCTGCAGCTGCCGTGCCTCGGTGGCATGGACGGCGTGGCCGCGTGCTGTCGCGGCGCGCATCATCGCCACCGAGCTGTCCTTGTAGGGTTTGAGGCTCGCCAGAGGATCGATGACGAACAGCAATTTCATGGCGATTCGTTCAAGGCTTCATCGAGTTCGATCGAGGCTGCCAGCATCGCCAGCCGCGCAATCACGCCATAGGCATAGAAACGGTTGGGGGCGGCGTCCGGGTTGGCGCTGCGGTCGGGCATCACGCAGGTGTCGTCGAACGCCAGTGGCACGAAGTGCATGCCGGGACTGTTGAGGTTTTCGTCGGCGCCGCGTCCGGTGTGCACGCGGTAGAAACCGCCAACGACGAAGTTGTCGAGCATGTAGACCACCGGTTCGGCGACCGCCTCGTTGATGCTCTCGAAGGTGTAGACGCCTTCCTGGATAAGCACTTCGCTGACTTCGATGCCTTCCTTGCCGACCGCCATCTTGTTGCGCTGCTTGCGGTTGAGCTCGCGCACGTCGTCGGGTGATTTCACCGTCATGATGCCCATGCCGTAGGTGCCGGCGTCGGCCTTGACGATGATGAAGGGCGGCTGATCGATGCCGTATTCGTCGTACTTGACGCGGATTTTGGCCAGCATGTCGCCGACCTTCTGGGCCAGGCAGTCTTCACCCTGGCGCGCCTGGAAATCAATCTGGCCGCATTGATCGAAATAGGGGTCGATCAGCCAGGGATCAATGCCCACCAGTCGCGCAAATTCGATCGCGACGTTCTGATAGGCGGCGAAGTGGCGCGACTTGCGGCGCGTCGCCCAGCCGGCGTGCAGCGGGGGCATGATGTTCTGCTCGATGCCTTTGAGAATATCCGGCACCCCGGCCGACAGGTCATTGTTGAGCAGCACCGCGCAGGGGTCGAATCCCTCCAGCCCGATGCGGTCGCCCTTGCGCACCAGGGGTTCGAGGGTGAGGCGACCGCCGGCGGGCAGTTCCAGCGTCGTCGGCTGGGTGATCTCGGGAATCAGGGTGCCGATGCGCACGATCAGGCCGGTCTGGCGCAGGATGTGCGCGAGCACCGCGACGTTCTGCAGATAGAAGGTGTTGCGCGTATGGCTCTCGGGAATTAGCAGCAGGCGCTGCGCATAGGGGCAGATCTTTTCCACCGCGCCCATCGCCGCGTGGATGCTCAGAGACATGAAGGCCGGGTTGAGGTTGTTGAAGCCGCCGGGGAACAGGTTGGTGTCGACCGGAGCCACCTTGAAGCCGGCGTTGCGGATGTCGACCGAGGTATAGAACGGCGCCGCCTGTTCCTTCCACTGCTGGCGGAACCAGTGCTCGATGGTCGGCTGGGCGTCTAGCAGGCGTTTTTCCAGCTCCAGCAGCGGGCCGGTGAGTGCGGTGGTGAGGTAAGGGACCATAGAATAGGCGGACTCGAAGAATGCACATATTTTAGGTCATGCCGGATGTTTGACATTGTTTTGTTTCAGCCCGAAATCCCGCCCAATACCGGCAATCTCATACGCCTGGCGGCCAACACCGGCTGTCGTCTTCACCTGGTCGAGCCGCTGGGCTTCGACCTGTCCGACAAGCAGGTGGCGCGTGCCGGGCTGGATTATCACGACATGGCCTGCGTCAGCGTGCACAGGGACTGGGAAACCGTGCAGACGGCCTTGCCGGGACGACGCTGGTTCGCGCTCACCACCAATGGCAGCGCGCGTTATGCCGATATCGCTTTCCGCGCCGACGACGTGCTGCTGTTCGGCCCCGAATCGCGCGGCCTGCCAGCGGACATCCTGGCGCAGTTCGACGCGGAGCATCGCCTGCGCTTGCCGATGCTGCCCGGTTCGCGCAGCATGAACCTGTCGAACGCCGTGAGCGTGGTGGTATTCGAGGCCTGGCGGCAAAACGGTTTCGCGGGAGGGATTTGAATGAGGAGGATGGCATGAGCGGACTGGAATGGCTGGAAGCAGCCAGCTACATCGTCACCATAGTCGGCCTGCCGCTCGCCATCGGCGTGTATGTCTACGATCGCCGGCGCGACCAGCAGACCGACGAGGAGGAAATTTTCCTGAGGCTGTCGGACGAATATGCCGACTTCATGCGGCTGGTCATCGATAACGCCGACCTGCATCTGCTGTCGCCGGCCTTGAAAGGTGAACTCAGCGAGGAACAACTGGTGCGCAAGCATGCCCTGTTTGCCATCCTGGTCAGCCTGTTCGAACGCGCCTACGTGCTGGTGTTCGAAGAGGACATGAGCCGCCAGCAGGCGCGGCTGTGGCAGTCGTGGGAAGACTACATGCACGAATGGTGCGCGCGCGAGGATTTTCGTACCGCCCTGCCGGCGCTGCTGCAGGGCGAGGACCCGGGGTTTGTGCAGACGATCCGCCGGATTGCGGATCAGGCAGATTAAGTTTGAAGCCAGCATCGTGAAGCCCGTCCATATCATCGGCGCCTCCAGCGGCGTCGGCGCGCAGGATCACGGTTGCGCCAAAGGGCCCTGGGTACTGCAGCACAGCCATGCCTTCCGCCACATCGCCCGCCATCCGCAGGTGATCTGGCAGGAAACCCTGTTTACCCGGCCGAGCCACGGCGACACCCCGTTGGCCCAGGTGCACGATCTTTGCGAGCGGCTGTGCGTCGATGTGCGCGAGGCGCTGGCGGCGGGGTCGCTGCCGATCGTGGTCGGCGGCGACCATTCCTGCGCCATCGGCACCTGGAGCGGTGTGTGGGCCTACCTGGGCGCCGGCCAGCGCCCCGGCCTGTTGTGGCTCGACGCCCACATGGACAGCCATACCCCGGAGACGACCCACAGCGGCGCCATCCACGGCATGCCGCTGGCCTGCCTGCTCGGCGTCGGTGACAAGCGGCTGGTGACGGTGGGGGGCGATGGGCCCAAGCTGAGGCCCGAACACACGGTGCTGCTGGGGGTACGCAGCTATGAAACTGAGGAGGCGGAATTCCTGGCGCGCATGGGGGTGCGGGTGATGACCGCGGTGGAACTGGAACGGCGCGGCATCGAGGCCTGCCTTGCCGAGGCACTGGCCATCGTCCGCCAGGCGCCGGGCGGTTTCGGCCTCAGCATCGATCTCGATGTCTTCGAGCCGCAGCGTGCGCCGGGCGTCGGCAGCGCGGAACCCTGCGGCCTGCAGCCGGAGCCGGTCCTGGCCTGCCTGGATGAGCTGCGCAAAGCTCCTGGCTTGCTGGCGGTGGAAATCACCGAATTCAACCCCGGTCGCGATGTCGAGGGCAGGACGGCGGCGCTGCTGGCCAGTCTGGTTGCCGCTTTCCTGCCTTGAAGCCGGTGGACGCCTAGAACTCCGACTTGATCTGGCGGTTGAGCAGGGCGTCGGCCGCTTGTTTGGCCGCCATGCCGTGGAACAGCATCTGGCAGACGTTCTGGGTGATGGGCATCTCGACCCCGAGTTCGTCAGCCAGATCGGCGACTTCGCGGGCGGTGGTGACGCCTTCGGCGACGTGGCCGAGTTCGGCGAGGATGGTGGCGAGCGTCTGGCCGCGAGCGAGGCGCAGCCCGACCTGGCGATTGCGCGAAAGGTCGCCGGTGGTGGTGAGGATCAGATCGCCCAGGCCTGACAGCCCCATGAAGGTCTCGGCGCGGCCGCCCAGCCTGACGCCGAGGCGGGTCATCTCGGCCAGCCCCCGGGTGATCAGGGCTGCGCGGGCGTTGTGGCCGAGTTGCAGGCCGTCGCAGATACCGGCAGCGATGGCGATGACATTTTTCACCGCCCCACCGACCTCGACGCCGATGACGTCGTCATGGTCATAAATTCGCAGGTGATGACTCGACAAACCGCTGGCGAGCGCGTGTGCCAGCGCGCTGTCGCGTGAGGCGAGGGTGAGTGCGGTGGGGTAGCCTTGCGCGACTTCGAGGGCGAAGCTCGGCCCCGACAGCACGGCGGTTTGAGCTTTTTCCGGCAGCAGTTCGGCGATCAGCTGATGCGGCAGCTTGCGGCTGCCCGGCTCGAATCCCTTG
>JBGSTQ010000238.1:0-3120 GCA_041736375.1 Thiobacillaceae bacterium | reverse complement strand
GACGATGTCGTCGCCGATGCGCCGGCTGAGCGCCGCCTCGATTTCGCTGCGGAACGCAAAACTCGGCGCGTCAACCGTCGCCCCGACGTCGACGGTCGTCAGACGCAGGCCATGCCGCCGCGCCAGCTCCCGCTCGAACGCCGGACGGGTGAGCGGCGGCAATTCGACCCAGGTTTGCGCCGACAGGACAATCAGTCCGGCCAGGTCGTCGGCCGAGCGCTCCGCCACCGGAACGATCACGGTGCGATAGACCACCCACAGGGCCGCCGCCTGAAACACGACGAAGGCCAGTGCCAGCGTGAGCGCGGTACGGGCGAAGAGCGATCGGTGCAGGGCAGCCAAGGGGTCGTCAGGGGCGGGGGGCCAGGGGCGGGCCGCTCATTCCCCGAATTCCGGATCCAGAATCCTAGCCCTTGCCATGCGGCACGAACAGGTAGCCCTGCCCACGCTGGGTACGGATATAGGCGGGATTGGACGGATCGTCCTCGATTTTCTTGCGCAGACGGTTGACCCGCACGTCGATGCTGCGGTCGAACGGATCGCGCTCGAAGCCGCGCAGCTGATCCATCAGCCAGTCGCGCGACAGGGCACGGTTGGCATGGGTGACAAAAATTTCCAGCAGTTCGTACTCGCCGCCGGTCAGCACGATCTCCTCGCCGTCACGGCTGAGGGTGCGGGCGTCGAGATCGGCCACATAGGGGCCGAAATGGACCCGCTTCGCCGATTCCCCTGCTGGCGTGTCGACGGCGGCAGACCCGCGCCGCAGCACGGCACGGATACGGGCCAGCAGCTCGCGCGGGTTGAAGGGCTTGGGCAGGTAATCGTCGGCACCGACTTCCAGGCCGATGATGCGGTCGATGTCCTCGCCCTTGGCCGACAGCATGATGATGGGCGGAAATCCGGGCTGGGCGCGCAGGCGCCGCGCGACCGAGAGCCCGTCCTCGCCGGGCATCATCCAGTCGAGCACCAGCAGGCTGGGCAACTTCTGCTGCAGCAGGCGATCGAGAGACACGGCGTCCTCCGCCGTCTCCACGGCATAACCCTGGGCGCCGAGGTACTCGGCCACCAGCTCGCGAATACCGGGGTCATCATCGGTAACGTAGATTGTTTCCTTGTCCATGTGCAAACTATATCAGCGCCGCCGGGCTGCAAATAAGCCAGCGGTTACACACTGTTACAAAATAGCGCTTGCATGAAACAGTGCGCTAACTTTACTCAACCAGAATGCAAAGCGTGGTAGCCGGACAAGGCCGCCGCAGATTGAGGGGATGTCATGAAAACGCGATTCACGCTGATTATCGGGATGGCGGCAATGAGCCTGGTGATGGCTTTGCCGGCGCAGGCAGCGCCCGATTATGTGGATAACGCCTACATGAACGCCAAACGCAACATCGACGATGGCGTTAGCCGTGACCGTCAGGACCAGGATCGTGAGAATCGCAAGTCGAAACGACGCAATGTCGAGGATGACGACCCGCAGGGATATGGCTATGGCTACGAGCGGCGCCAGCGCGGATACGATTCACCGGCACCGGTTTATGACGAACGCCGCGGCAATAACCGCGGCCGCCGCTAAGGCAGTTTCAAGCCGGCGCAAATTAAAGGAGAAATACCATGTTACGCACTCGTCTTTTAGCTGCCGCCTTGCTGGCGGCCTCCACCGGCGCGATGGCGCACGGTGGTTATTACGCCCCCCGTGTCGTGGTGAGCGGCGACCCCGCTTTCATGATCTCGATCGGCACGCCGGGCTTCAGCATGGCCTACGGGACCGGTGGTTACGGTTACTATGGGCCCGGACCCTACTATGGCGCGGCACCCTACTACCCGCCCGTGGGGGTGATCGTGGCACCGCCGCCCTATCGGGGCAAGTACAAGTATTACGCGCCTTACTATGGCGGCCCGGGACGTGGTTACGGGCCCTATGACTCGCGGCCCTATCGTCACTGAGCGTAGACGCAGGTCCCGCCAAAACCCTGCCGGTTCCGGCAGGGCCTTTTGCCCTGATCCTTGCGCTATGCTTGCAGCCGTTCTGCCTGCAACAGGTCAAGGTCTTGAAACTGCCGCGATTGATTCTTCTGCTGGTGCTGAATGGCACGCTGGCTGGCTGCTACCCGCTGCACGCGATGCACGGTCATTTCGATTTGATGGCCCGGCGACAGCCGTTTGGCGACCTCGTCGCCGATCCGGCCACGCCCAATACACTGAAATCGCAGCTGGAGCGCGTCGCCGTTATGCGCGAATTCGCCAGCCGCGAGCTGGCGCTGCCCGATAACGGTTCGTACCGAAAGTACGCCGGCCTGAACGGCGATTATCCGGTCTGGAGCGTCTGGATTACTCCCGAATTGGATCTCGAACCTCGCCTGTCGTGTTTCCCTGTTGTCGGCTGCGTGCCCTATCGCGGTTATTACAGCAAGCGGTCGGCTGAGCACTATGCAGAGCGGTTTCGCTCGGCTGGCGACGACGTGATGGTCGGCGGCGTCACCGCCTATTCCACGCTGGGCTATTTCGACGACCCCGTCACCTCGGCCATGCTGCGCCTGCCCGACGAGCGGCTCGCCGGACTGATCTTTCACGAGCTCGCCCACCAGGTGGTTTACATAAAAAACGACGCGACCTTCAACGAATCCTTCGCGCGCGCGGTCGAGATCGAAGGCACGCTGCGCTGGCTGGCGCAGCAGCAGGACGCCATGGGCCTCGCCGCCTATCGGGCCGCGCTGGTCCGCGCCGACGCCTTCTTCGATGCGATCAAGGCCGCGCGCGCGGCGCTGGCCGACCTCTACGCTTCGCCGCTCGACGACGAGGCAAAACGGCGGGGCAAGGCACGTATCTTCGAGGCCCTGCGCGAAACCCAGCGTCAGCGCACGCAGCACGATCCTGCCTGGTCGGTCTACGACCCCTGGTTTGCCGACGAACTCAACAACGCCAGGCTCGCCGCAGTCGCGACCTATTTCGACGAGGTGGAGCGGTTTCGCGGACTGCTGGCCGAACAGGGCGGCGACTTCGGCGAGTTCTATGCGGCGGTGAAATCGCTCGCCGCGGCGCGGACCGCCCGCGTCAGCCCTTGATGCAGACCAGCGGTTTGAGCTTGGCCACCTTGCGCGCGAGCCCGGCACGGTCGGC
>JBGSTQ010000232.1:0-1577 GCA_041736375.1 Thiobacillaceae bacterium | reverse complement strand
TTTTCGACAGCGACCGGATCGAACTCAATGTCAGCCTCGGCGCCTCGCTGCCCGTGAATAGTGAGGAAAATGCGGCAAGACAGGGCATGCCCGATCTGCAACCCACCGTGGAAATCGGCCCCTCGCTGGATCTCCACCTGTGGCGTACCGAGGACCGGCGCTACAAGCTCGATCTGCGCATGCCGATACGCGCCGCCATCACCATAGCGGACGAGATGAAAGATGTCGGCTGGGTATTCTCGCCACGCCTCAATCTCGACATCATCGATGTAGCCGGATTTGCCGGATGGGACATGGGGATACTCGCAGGCCCCCTGTTTGGCTCGCAACGCAACCATGAGTATTTCTATTCGGTGGCGCCGCAATATGCCACCGCCAGCCGCCCGGCATTCGACGCCGAAGGTGGTTACGCCGGCAGCCAGTTTCTGATGTCGCTGTCGAAGCGTTTTCCCAAATTCTGGCTGGGTGGCTTCGCCCGCTGGGACAGCCTCAAGGGCGCCGCCTTCGTCGATAGCCCTCTGGTCAAAAGCGAACAGGCCTTTGCCGCCGGGATTGGCATCGCCTGGGTGCTGGGGGAATCCTCCACACGCGTTGAGGTAGACGAGTGAGCGCCAACCTGACTTCGCTGCCCAGGCGCTGGCTGCATCGGCTCTACGAATATTTCGCGTTGTGGTTCGGCCTGGTGCTGCTCGGCGTGATTTTGCTGACCTGGTCGACGCTGTCGGTGCCGCTCTATTACGTCCTGCCCAAGCGCTGGACCGTCCCGCTTGGGCGCTGGGCCGGTACCACCGGTTTTCGCATCTACCTCGGTGCGCTGTCCCTCATCGGGGCCTGCCGCTTCGACCTTTCCGCGCTCGATTCCCTGCGCGACGAAGGCCCGCTGATCGTCGCCCCCAACCACCCCTGCCTGCTCGATGCCGTCATGGTCATCTCGCGCCTGCCCAACATGGCCTGCATCATGAAGGTCGATCTCGCCGACAACGTCTTCCTCGGCGCCAGCGCGCGCCTGGCCGGCTACATCCGCAACGACGCACAATTTCGCATGATCAGGCAATCCGTGGCTGAACTGAAAAGCGGCAGCCAGCTGCTGATCTTCCCCGAAGGCACCCGCACCACCCGCTGGCCGGTCAACGCGTACATGGGCACCACCGCACTCATCGCCAGCCGCGCCCGGGTGCCGATCCAGACCGTGTTCATCGAGACCGATTCGGCCTACCTCGGCAAGGGCTGGCCGCTGTTCCGTCGCCCGCCGATGCCGATCACCTATCGCATCCGCCTCGGCCGCCGCTTCGCGCCGCCGGAAAAGGGCGGGACCTTTACCGAGGAGCTGGAGCGCTACTTCGTCGATGAACTGCGCGATGCCCCGCATTTCCTTCCGCCCGACGCACCGCAGGCGACCGAATCCCGTGCGGTCCAACTCTGATGGCACTCGACAGGAACGTTTCCGCCAGCCACCTGGTGCTGATCCCCAGCTATAACCCGGGGGCTCGCGTCTACGACACGGTGCGCGCCGCCCGCGCCCAGTGGGCGCCGGTGTGGGTGGTGGTGGACGGCAGCACCGATGGCACGGCCGCAGG
>JBGSTQ010000222.1:0-4318 GCA_041736375.1 Thiobacillaceae bacterium | reverse complement strand
AGCGTGTCAGCAGGACAAATCCATAATCACGGTCGTAACATCAGAATGGTGTGGGGCGCCTAATAGCCGTTGATGAGGTCCAATGACAGAAAAGCTGGCGCTATGCTGGATTCCACCGCGTTTTTACACGGCCTGGACCCTGAGCTAACCCTTACGCCTTCAACCTCGAAAATCCGTCTGGCCGCGAAACGGCTATCGAGAGGGTGGATTCCGCCTAATCGGACCGAGGCATCCCGTTTTGTTGCTCATGTGCAACAAAACAACAATCTGTTGCTAATTAAACAACCCGTTTGCTTGTACGGCCGAAACCGTTGCGGATAATGAGCCCTGTCCACTGATTCAAGGACAGCTCTGCAGAGCTTGAGCAAGTTTTGCTTTATTTAACCCAAGGAGAAATTCATGAAAAAGATTCTCGCAGTTGCAATCGCTTCCGCGTTTGCCGCACCGGCTTTTGCCGCCACCGCCAACGTTGACATTTATGGCCGTATCAACACCGCCGTGTCCTTCATGATGGATGAGGCTGATGGTCAAAGCAGCATGCAGGTCACCAACTTCGGCAGCCGCCTCGGCTTCAAGGGCTCCGAAGATCTGGGCGGCGGCCTGAAAGGCATCTGGCAGATCGAGTCCAGCATCAACACCGAAGAAGGCAACGGCGGTCTGTCCGCACGTAACAGCTTCCTCGGCCTGTCCGGCGGCTGGGGTACTGTCCTCGCTGGTAAGCACGACACCCCGTTGAAACTGGTTGGCCGTAAAGTCGATCTGTTCGGTGACACCTTCGCTGATTCGCGCAACGTGCTCGGCGGCGGCTCCGACACCCGTGCCAGCAACGTGGTGGCCTATGCCACCCCCAATCTGAGCGGCTTCAGCGCGATGGCGGCTTACACTACCGACCTGGTCGGCAGCAACTCGAATCCTGATCTTGAGGACCTGGATGCGTGGAACGTCAACGCCGAATACGCCAACGGCCCGATCTACGTCGGTTTTGCTTATGGCGATGGCGACGCTCATGACTTTATCGGTTTCGAAGAGCAATGGCGTCTGGCTGGTAGCTTCAGCTTCGGCGACTTCAAGGTTGTCGGTCAGTACGACAATACCGGCGTTGATGGCTATGACGACTACACGGCCTGGATGCTGGGCGGTTCGTGGAAGATGGGCGCGATGACCTTCAAGGCCGACTACATGCAAGGCGACTTCGAAGACTATGACGTTGACCAGTGGGCCATCGGCGTGGACTACGCCATGTCCAAGCGCACCACGGTTTACGCACTCTACACGCAGCAATCGGGCGACTTCAGCGTTGGCTCCCTCGGCGCCTTTCCCAGTGTAGCCCTTGGCGGTGGTGCTGGTGCGACCGACGTGGTCTTCGGTGAAGATGAAGACATCGGTGCCATCAGCGTCGGTATCGCTCACAACTTCTGATTTGGCCTAGCCAGATCAGCATTGTGCTGAAACGGGCTCCTTCGGGAGCCCGTTTTTTTTCCACGGGGATGGCGTCGCAGGTAAAATTGCCGCATGGCAGCCTGTCAGTTGGGTGTGTTCATCCTTCGGCCCATTCATTCGATGCATTCCTATACTCTTCCTCCTTGTCTGCAGAAGGCCCTGCACCTGGCGATCGTGTTCCCAAAAGGCGGGCGTACAGTCGAGGCCGGCACTGGTTCGAGCCAGGGATGCCAAGGGGGTGATCCGCGAGGAGCTGCGTCACCCACCGGCGGACGAGTAGCATAAGCGCGCGAGTCCGGAGCCGATGAAAAAATCGATGCAGACGCAGACGCAGACGCAGACGCAGACGCTGACCGACTCGCTGCGTCAGCTCGACTCAGGTTTTCGGGCGGGCCGTTTTGCCGAAGTCGAGCAACTTGGCCAAAAAGTGTTGCAGCGCCACCCTAAATCGCCCCAGGTCTGGTATCTGCTGGGCATGGCCGTGTTGTCGCAGGGGCGGCTGGAAGATGCATTGCCGCCATTCAGACGCGCGCTGGAGTTCGATCCCAGAATGGCGCCGGCGCTATTCAACCTCGGTTTTGCCCTGGAACGCCTGGGTCGCCTGGACGACGCGATTGACGCCTATCGGCGAACGCTTGCCGTCGCGCCCAAGCTGGCGGATGCATACAACAACCTGGGCAACGTGCTGCAGAAACTCAAGCGCCATGACGAAGCGCTGGCAGCGTATGACCAGGCCATCGCCCTGATGCCGCAAATCACACACTTCTGGATGAACCGTGGCAATGCGCTGCGGGATCGGGAGCGGCTGGATGAGGCGGTCGAATCCTATCGGAAAGCGCTGGAACTGGAACCGAATTTGATCAATGCCTATGTCAGCCAGGCTCACACGCTGGTGCTGCTCAAACGCTACGAGGAGTCTGTCGCCGTCTGCCAGCGTGCTATCGAACGCCGACCGGATTTCTGCGACGCCCATATGGGGATGGCGGACGCCTTGCGACACCTTGGCCGACACGAGGAGGCGGTGGCGGCCTATCGCCGCGTCGCCGAGCTCCGTCCGGACGACGTCAGCATCTACAAAAATATTGCCAACGTCCTGCACGAAACGCTTCGCAACGAGGAAGCACTCGCAACCCTGCAGGAGGCACTGAGAATCAATCCCGGGTACGATTCGGCATTCAATCTGATGGCGGGTGTCCTGCTCGATCTCGGACGCCACGACGAGGCGTTCGATGTCTACCGGCGTGGTCTGCAACTGGATCCTGATGGACTTTTCCTGATGCACAGCAACTATTTGCTGGCACTTAACTATCAGGCCACTGGCGCACCCGAGGCGGGGCTGTCAGAGGCGCGCGCCTATGGCAAGAAGGCAGCGCGCAAGGCCCGGCCTTACGTACACCATGACAATCCACCGGACCCCGGGCGCCGGCTGCGAGTCGGACTGGTGTCCGGCGACTTCGGCCAGCATCCGGTGGGCTATTTTCTCGAGAACGTCATTGAAAGTCTCGATCCGGCGAAGCTGGAGCTGTTTGCCTATGCGACGACCGATCGCAAGGATGCGCTCAATGCGCGTCTGCGACGAACCTTGCGAAACTGGCGTAACGCCAGATTTGCCGATATCGATGACGAGTCGCTGTCGAAGCTGATCCGGGCGGATGGCATCGATATCCTGATCGACTTGGCGGGGCATACCGCGAAAAACCGCCTGCCTGTTTTTGCCTGGAAACCGGCTCCGGTCCAGGCAGCCTGGCTGGGTTATTTTGCCACGACGGGGCTTGAAGCCATGGACTACATCCTGGCCGATCGCTGGGTGCTGCCGCCGACCGAGGAAGGCCACTTTGTCGAGCGGCCGTGGCGTCTGCCTGACAGCTACTACTGCTTTTCGCCACCGGATATGCCGATCGGAGTGGCCGCCCTGCCGGCGCTGGCGAGCGGCCCGATCACCTTCGCCTGCTTCAACAATCTGACCAAAGTGAACGACCGGGTCATTGCATGCTGGGTTCGAGTGCTTCGCGCCGTGCCGGGCAGCCGGCTTTTTCTCAAGAGCAAACATTTGGGTGATGCCTTGGTGGCCGCCCAGTGCATTGCGCGCTTTGCTCGCCATGGCATCGGGGTTGAACGTCTGCGTCTGGAGGGCGAATCGCCTCGAGCTGATTATCTGGCCGCCTACAATGAGGTCGACATCGCCCTCGACCCCTTCCCCTTTCCCGGCGGGACGACGAGCGTCGAGGGGTTGTGGATGGGCGTCCCGGTGCTGACGCTGCGGGGCGACCGCTTCATCAGCCACCAGGGCGAGACGATTCTGCGCAGCGTAGGGCTGCCGCAATGGATTGCATCAGACGAGGATGATTACGTGGCGAAGGCGGCCGCCTTCGCTGGCGACTTGCCAGCGCTGGCCGCCTTGAGAGCGGGTCTACGCGACCAGTTGCTGGCGTCGCCCCTGTGTGACGCCCCTCGCTTTGCACGCAACCTTGAGGAGGCTTTCAGGGGGATGTGGCGATCGTGGTGCGAGCGCCAACATGCCGACTGATTCATGGACCCGGGCATGCGCACAGGTCGAACCGCGGTTTCCGTGTGCTGGTGCTTCCGTGAGTTGTGGCCGAATTTCAATTGCTTCGGTGTCTCCTTTGTTGAACAGAGGACTAACTGGATGAGGGCTGGACATGAATAGCGCAGAGCAAGCTGCACGGGGCGACAGCCGCAGCAAACCCGGTCGGAATGACCCCTGTCCCTGCGGCAGCGGTCGCAAATACAAGGCGTGCTGTGGCAGTCTCACATCATCCGCGAACACTACGATGCCGGGGCGCCGACCTGTGCAGACCCAGGCGGTTGACGTGCGTGCGGTGCATGCGGCGCTCGAACGGGCGGCGCGGGCCCGCGA
>JBGSTQ010000204.1:0-32075 GCA_041736375.1 Thiobacillaceae bacterium | reverse complement strand
GCCGGTCCTGGCGCGCTCGCACCGAGCCGCGCACCACCGGGTGGACGATCTCGAGGTGCGAGGGATTGAACGCCAGCGCCAGGTGCACCGGGCCGTATGGCGTGCCGAAATCGGTGGAAAAACCCTGGTGGTACTTGACGTCGCCAGACAGCGGGATGCCCGCGCCGCCATGGCCGGGATCGCCGTTGCGCGGTTCCTCGTAGAGGCTTTCGATGGTGCGTCCCATGATATTGACCAGCACGTTGATGCGCCCGCGATGCGCCATGCCCATCACGATTTCCTTGGCGCCGTGACGGGCGCAGCGCGCGACCACCTGATCCAGAAGCGGGATCAGGCTCTCGCCGCCCTCGAGCGAAAAACGCTTCTGCCCGACATGGCGGGTGTGGAGGAATTTTTCCAGCGTCTCGGCATCGGTCAGCCGCTTCAGCAACTGTTTTTTCAGCGCCGGCGCCACGCCGAACCGCCCCTGCGCCGACTCGATGCGCTCCTGCAACCAGCGCTTGCGCGCGACGTCGGTGATGTGCATGTATTCGACGCCGACATGGCCGCAATACGCCGCACGCAGGCGCTGCAGGATGTCGGCCAGGGTGGTGCGCTCCACACCGAACAGCGAGCCGGTCTCGAATTCGCGCGGCAGATCGGCCTCGGTCAGGCCATAGTAGGCAGGATCGAGCTCGGGCGTCGGCGGCAGATCGAAGCGCCGCAGGGGATCGAGCTCCGCCTGCCGCACCCCCAAGTAGCGGTAGGCGTTGATGAGCCGCAATACCGCGATCTGGGCCGCATCCGAGCAGGTTCGCTCGCCCGGCAGCGGCTGGGCCAGCCAGGGCGCCAGCGCGTCGTCGCCGAACTGCTCCAGATACGCCGCATTGCCGGCATACAGCGGCGAACTCGGATGCCAGTCGGGTGCGCTCATTTGCTATCAGTGTCGAATCGTGCGGCCTAAGCCCCGCGCTGCTCCATCGGCACGAATTGGCGCCGTGCCGAACCGGTGTACAACTGGCGCGGGCGACCGATCTTGTGCTGCGGGTCGGACAGCATCTCGTTCCACTGCGCCACCCAGCCTGCGGTGCGTGCCAGCGCGAACAGCGCGGTGAACATGCTGGTCGGAATCCCCATGGCGCGGAAGATGATGCCGGAATAGAAGTCGACGTTGGGGTAGAGCTTGCGGCTGATGAAGTATTCATCTTCCATCGCGATGCGTTCAAGCTCCATCGCCATCTTGAATTGAGGATCGTCACGCAGGTCAAGCTCATCCAGCACCTCGTAACAGGTTTCGCGGATGATGCGCGCGCGCGGATCCATGTTCTTGTAAACACGGTGACCGAAACCCATCAGGCGGAAACCGCTGGATTTATCCTTGGCGCGCTTGATGAATTCCGGAATGCGCGAGATGTCGCCCATCTCGTCGAGCATTTTCAGCACGGCCTCATTGGCACCACCGTGCAGCGGCCCCCACAGCGAAGCCATGCCGCTGGCCATGCTGGCATACGGATTGGCACCGCTGGAACCGGCCAGCCGTACCGTGGAAGTCGAGGCATTCTGCTCATGGTCAGCGTGCAGGATGAAAATCCGGTCAAGCGCGCGCGCCAGCACCGGGCTGGGTTCATAGGGCTCGCACGGCGTGGAGAACATCATGTGCATGAAGTTCTCAGCATACGACAGGCGGTTCTGCGGGTATGCGAAGGGCTGGCCTTCGTTGTACTTGTAGGACCAGGCCGCCACCGTCGGCACCTTGGCGATCAGACGGTGCGCCACGATCTCGCGCTGGCGAGGATCAAAGATGTTCATGTCCTCGTGATAAAACGCCGACATCGCGCCGGTGACGCTGATCATCACCGCCATCGGATGCGCATCGCGACGGAAGCCGCGGAACACGTTTTCCATCTGGTCGTGCAGCATGGTGTGGTGGCGGATCGACTGCTCGAACGCCTGACGCTGGTCAGCCGTCGGCAATTCGCCGTGGATCAGCAGGTAGCAGACCTCCATGTGGTCTGCCTTGTAAGCAAGCTCCTCAATCGGGTAGCCGCGGTAATACAGCAAGCCCTCGTCACCGTCGATGTAGGTGATGGCGGAATTGCAGCTGGAGGTGGCGGTAAAGCCCGGGTCGTGGGTGAAGTAGCCGTGCGCGCCGAGCGCGCGGATGTCGATCACCGGCTTGCCGTAGGTGCCTTGCTCTACGGGCAGTTCAATCGGCGGACTGCCGTCGCTGAAAGTGAGGGTGGCGGTTCTTTTCATCCCAATTCTCGATAAATTTGCAGGCGTTGGATAAGCGCTTCAAGGTCGGCGTCGCCCGCGGGCGAACGGCCTTGAAGCCGGTCTACAATCTCCATGTCCGACAGGCTCAGGAGCCGCTCCAGCGCGGCAGTCTCATGAGACTGAAGTGTAGCGCGGTGCGCGGCCCAATAGCCACCCAGCCAGATATCCAGCTCCAGCAATCCGCGGCGGCAGCGCCATGCCATTCTATCGGTTTGGGCATCACGCTCGCCCCCTCCCCCGCATGCGGGGGAGGGTTGCCCCCATTCGGGGATGAAGGGAGAGGGGGCGATGCCATCGGTTTGGGCATACGATCTTTCATGGGCTTTAGCACATAGAAAGTCGGAGTCCCCTTGTGGGGCATTACGTTCGCTCCCTCCCCCGCTTCCCTCTCCCCGCCCTCTCCCGCTTGCGGGAGAGGGTGACAAGGCTGGGTTCAACCCGACTGACGAGGGTTGCCCCCATTCGGGGATGAAGGGAGAGGGAGCGAAGTCGTCAGACACGTCGTTTCACCAGCAGCGACTTGATGCGCCCGATCGCAGCCGTCGGGTTCAGCCCCTTGGGGCAGGCATCGACGCAGTTCATGATGCCGCGGCAACGGTAGAGGCGGTAGGGATCTTCCAGGTTGTCGAGACGTTCCCCGGTCGCCTCGTCGCGGCTGTCGACGATGAAGCGATAGGCCTGCAGCAACCCCGCCGGGCCGACGAACCTGTCCGGGTTCCACCAGAACGAGGGACATGACGTGGTGCAGCAGGCGCACAGGATGCACTCGTAAGCGCCGTCAAGCAGCGCCCGCTCGGCCGGGCTCTGCAGGCGCTCGACCTCCGGCTCGGGATTGTCGTTGATCAGCCAGGGTTTGATCGAGCGGTACTGCCTGTTGAACGGCTCCATGTCGACGATCAGGTCGCGTATGACCGGCAGCCCCGGCAGCGGCCGCACCTCGATCGGCTGCTTCAGTTCGCTCAAGGGGGTGATGCACGCCAGCCGGTTCTTGCCGTTGACGTTCACCGCATCCGAGCCGCACACCCCTTCGCGACAGGAACGGCGCAGGGACAGTGTTTCGTCCTGCGCCTTGATCGCCAGCAGCGCGTCGAGCAGCATCTTTCCGGCCGGATCGATGTCGATCTCGACCTCCTGCATGTAAGGCTTGTCGCCGGATTCGGGGGAATGGCGGTAGAGGCGGAATTTCATGTGCATTCCCACGCCGCCGTCATTGCGAGGCGCAGCCGAAGCAATCCAGAAAGGCGCATGCTAACCGAGTATGTCGTCATACAAATCACGCCAACCAGGATTCATCGGTTCGATCAAAGCTAGTTTTTTGGCCCGTGAGCCCCCCTTGATCTGCTTTTCACGCGCAATGGCAGCACGCATTGCATCGGCAAGTTCGTAATAGACCAGCATGTGCACCGAATATTTCTGCGTGAATCCATCAGCCTGATCATGTTTGTGCTGCCAGACCCGCCTGGGCAGATCCGAGGTCACCCCCGTGTAAAGCGTACCGTTCCGCTTGCTGGCAAGGATGTAAACCGCCGGTTGTTTAAGAACGCTCATCCGCGACCATCCTGGATTGCTTCGGCTTCGCCTCGCAATGACGGACAAGCATCAGTAAACCCTCTCCTTCGGCCGGATCGACTCCACTGTCAACGGCTTCAGCCTCACCGGCTTGGCATCCACCTGGTCCCCGTCACGCGAATACAGCGTGTGCCTGAGCCAGTGCTCGTCGTCGCGCCCGGGAAAATCCTCGCGCGTGTGCGCGCCGCGGCTCTCGGTGCGGTGGATCGCCGACACCAGCGTTGCCCGCGCGACGCCGATCAGGTTCTCCAGTTCCAGCGCCTCGATGCGTGCGGTGTTGAACACGCGGCTGGTGTCCTGCAAACCCGCTTGGGCGAGGCGGGCTTCCAGGACGTCGAGTTTTTCCAGGCCTTCGCGCAACACTGCATCCGTGCGGAATACGCCGGCATGCGCCTGCATCACTCTCCTGAGATCGTCGGCAATCGACGCCACACGTTCGCTGCCGGGGCGATCCCAGCGTGTGAGACGCGCCTGACTGGCAGCGGCGGCATCGTCGGGCAAAGGGCGCGGATAGGGGTTGTCGCGCAGATATTCCTGCATGTGTCGGCCCGCGGCGCGGCCGAAGACGATCAGATCCAGCAGCGAATTGCCGCCCAGGCGGTTGGCGCCGTGCACCGAGACGCAGGCGCATTCGCCGACGGCGTACAGTCCCGGCACCGGTTCCTCGGGGCCGAAGCGCGCGGGTGCGACGACTTGGCCGTGCAGGTTGGTGGGGATGCCTCCCATCATGTAATGCGCGGTAGGCGCGACGGGAATCGACGCCCGGACCGGATCGACCCCGGCGAAGCGGATCGAAAGCTCGCGGATGCCCGGGAGCTTTTCCGCGATGGCTTTCTCGCCGAGGTGGTCAAGCTTGAGGTCGACGTAGTCGCCGCGCGGTCCGCAGCCGCGTCCTTCGGCAATCTCGATGGCGATGGCGCGCGCCACCACATCGCGTCCGGCCAGATCCCTGGCATGCGGGGCGTAGCGTTGCATGAAGCGCTCGCCAAGCTTGTTCAGCAGATAGCCTCCCTCGCCGCGCACGCCCTCGGTGATGAGGCAACCGACGCCGGCAATCCCGGTTGGATGAAACTGCCAGAACTCCATGTCCTGCAGCGGCAGGCCGGCGCGCAGCACCATGCCGAGGCCGTCGCCAGTGTTGATCATGGCGTTGCTGCTGTTGCCGAACACCCGCCCCGCCCCGCCGGTGGCCAGCAGCGTCGCGCGCGCCTCGATCAGCAGCGGCTCGCCGGTCTCGATGGAGATCGCGGTGACGCCGAGGCAATAGCCGTCGGCATCGCGCAGCAGATCGAGCGCGAAGTATTCATCGAAGAACTGGGTGCGATGCTGGATGTTCTGCTGGTAGAGCGTGTGCAGCAGCGCGTGGCCAGTGCGGTCGGCAGCGGCGCAGGTGCGGGTGGCCTGCTCTCCGCCGAAGTTTTTCGACTGGCCGCCGAACGGCCGCTGATAGATTTTCCCGTTGTCGAGTCGCGAGAACGGCAATCCCATGTGTTCGAGCTCGTAAACGGCCGAGGCCGCCTCGCGGCACATGAACTCGATCGCATCCTGGTCGCCCAGCCAGTCACCGCCCTTGACCGTGTCGTACATGTGCCATTCCCAGCGGTCGTCGTCGACGTTGGCGAGCGCGGCGGTGATGCCGCCCTGCGCCGACACGGTGTGCGAACGCGTCGGGAACACCTTGGACGCCACCGCCACCTTGTAGTCCGAACGCGCCAGCTGCAGCGCCGCGCGAAGTCCGGCACCACCGCCGCCGATGATCAGGGCGTCGAAGCGGCGGGTATTCATGAAGCACCCCAGGTCGCGCCAAACAAAATCGCGCCCAGCCACGCCAGGCTGCCCGCCAGGGTGACGATCACAACCAGAAGCAGCGCCAACCGCACACCGGTGGGGTGGACATAGTCCATCAAGATGTCGCGCATCCCCACCCAGGCATGAAAGGCCAGTGCCGCCATTGTCAGCAGTATCAGCACACGCAGCCACAGCGGCGCGAAGAGCGCCTGCCAGCCGGCAAAATCGGCTGGCAGCGCAGCCAGGAAATAAATCATCAACCCCGGCAGCGCTAGCGCCAGCGCCACCGCTGTGGCGCGCTGCAGCAGCCAGGTGCCGGTCCCGGTATGCGAACCGCCGGCCGATTTCATGCGAACAGTCTCCAGGCGGCGAGCAGGGTCACCAGCCCTGCTGCCAGCAGAACCGCGAGGCTGCTCCGCCGTGCGCGCTGCAGGTCTGTCCCCCAATGCACGTCCAGCGCCAGATGCCGCACGCCGCCAAGATAATGGTGGGCAAACGCCCAGAGCAGAAGCAGCAGCGACAGCCGGGCCAGCGGATGCGCGAACCGCTCGGCGATGCTGCGGAATCCCACCTCGCCCGACAGCGAGACGGACAGGGCCCACACCCCGAGCGGAATGACAAGAAACAGCAGCGCACCGGAAATCCGGTGCAGGATCGAGACCCAGCCGCTCGGCGGCAGATAGATGCGCAGCAGGTTCAGAAAAACGGGCCGCTCGGCCATGTTGAAGCTCGCTGATTGTGGCGGAAAGTTCGACGTGCTAGTTTAGCTTCAACTGCCCGACAGGGCGGTTGTCATGGGTGGCCGCAAGACCACTTTATTTCCCTATCAAAGGAGCAATGTCATGAAATTGTTTGCCCTGTCCGCCATCACTGCGCTGATGTTGGCGGCACCCTCCGCGCAGGCGAGTGAGGCCCTGGCCGAAAAAAACAACTGCCTCGGCTGCCATTCCGTCGAGGAAAAAGTCGTCGGCCCAGCCTTCAAGGACGTCGCCGCCAAATACAAGGGCCAGAAGGATGCGGCCGCGATGCTGGCCGACAAGGTCAAGAAGGGCGGCAGCGGAAACTGGGGCACGGTGAAGATGCCGCCCAACCCGAAGATCAGCGACAAGGAACTGAAGCAGATCATCACCTGGGTACTGGCGCTGAAGTGATCCCGCAACACCCCGTCAGCTAGGCCGGTCAGCGACCGGCCTTTTTATTGGCTACACCGCTTCACTTTCCGCGCTTGGCCGCTTTTGCCACCGCCACGGGGACGCGCTCGACCAGCCGCGGGTCGAACGGCTTGGGCAGGATGTACTCCGGACCGAAGGCCAGCTTTTTCAGCTTGTAGGCCTTCAGCACCGACGCCGGCACCGGCTCGCGCGCCAGTTCGGCCAGCGCGTGCACCGCGGCGATCAGCATGGCCTGGGTGATTTCCTTCGCGCGCGCGTCGAGTGCGCCGCGGAAGATGAAGGGGAAACCGAGTACGTTGTTGACCTGGTTGGGATAGTCGGATCGTCCGGTCGCCATGACGAGGTCGCTGCGCGCAGCATGGGCTTTTGACGGCAGGATTTCCGGGTTGGGGTTGGCGAGCGCGAACACCACCGGCTTGTCGGCCATGCGCTTCACCATCGCCGGGCTCACCAGGTTGGCGCCGGAGACGCCGACGAACACATCGGCGCCAGCCATCGCCTCATCCAGTGTGCGCAGCTTGGTTGCACGCGCGTAGGCCTTCTTGAAGCTGTTAAGGTCGGTTCGCTGTTTGTGCACCACGCCCTTCGAATCGACCAGCAGGATGTTGCGTTTCTGCGCACCCATCGCCACCAGCAGATTCAGCGAGGCGATGCCGGCCGCGCCGGCGCCGAGACAGACGATCTTCGCGGTTTCCAGCGTCTTGCCCTGCACGTGGAGGGCATTGATGAGGCCGGCGCAGATGATGACTGCGGTACCGTGCTGGTCGTCGTGGAACACCGGGATGTCGAGCTTCTTCTTCAGCGCCGCCTCGATCTCGAAGCAGTGCGGTGCGGCGATGTCCTCGAGGTTGATGCCGCCGAAGGTCGGGGCGATCGCTTCCACCACCTTGATGAAATCCTGCGGCGTCCTGGCGTTGACTTCGATGTCGTAGACATCGATGCCGGCGAACTGCTTGAACAGCACGGCCTTGCCCTCCATCACCGGCTTGGCGGCGAGCGGCCCGCGGTTGCCCAGGCCGAGGATTGCGGTGCCGTCGGTGATCACCGCGACCAGATTGCCCTTGTTCGTGTAGTCATAGGCGGTCTTTGGATTTTTAGCGATTTCCAGCACCGGCTGGGCGACACCCGGGGTGTAGGCCAGGGACAGGTCCTCCTGGGTGGCGCAGGGTTTGGAGGATTCGACCGAGAGCTTGCCGGGCTTGGGCAGGCGGTGGTAATCGAGGGCTTTTTTCTTCAAATCGGACATGGCGAGGGGGGAAAGATCAAGTTGAGGACTGCGATAGAATAACGGTTCCGAGCCATTTTCCCCAGCCAGTTACCCACCATGTCCGACCCGTTCAACACCCTCGACAGCCTTTCCACCCACTCTGGCGCGCTCCATATCGCCTCGCTGAAAAAACTCGAATCCGCTCTGGGCGTCTCGCTGGCGCGCCTGCCAGTGTCGATCCGCATCGTGCTGGAGTCGGTGCTGCGCAATTGCGACGGCGTGAAGGTCACGCCGGAGCACGTCAGGCAGCTGGCGAACTGGAAGCCGAACGCGGAAAGAACCGACGAGATTCCCTTTACCGTGGCACGCGTGATCCTGCAGGATTTCACCGGCGTGCCACTGCTGGCCGACCTCGCCGCGATGCGCTCGGCTGCCGCCCGTGCCGGCAAGGAGCCGCAGAAGATCGAGCCGCTGGTGCCGGTCGACATGGTGGTCGACCACTCGATCCAGGTCGACAGGTTCGGCACCCCGGACGCGCTCGACCTCAACATGAAAATCGAATTCGAACGCAACCTCGAGCGCTACCAGTTTCTCAAGTGGGGCATGCAGGCGTTCAATACCTTCAAGGTGGTGCCGCCCGGCGTCGGCATCGTACACCAGGTCAATATGGAATACCTGGCGCGCGGCGTGATGGAGAAGGACGGCATGGCCTACCCGGACACGCTGGTCGGAACGGACAGCCACACCACCATGATCAATGGACTGGGTATCGTCGCCTGGGGCGTCGGCGGCATCGAGGCGGAAGCGGCGATGCTCGGCCAGCCAGTGTATTTCCTCACCCCGGATGTCGTCGGCGTCAACCTCACCGGCAGCGTCACGCCGGGCGTCACCGCCACCGACGTGGTGCTGACGATCACCGAAATGCTGCGCAAGGCGAAGGTGGTGGGTAAGTTCGTCGAGTTCTTCGGCGAGGGTGCGGCTGCGCTGCCGGTCACCGACCGCGCGACCATCGCCAACATGGCGCCGGAATACGGCGCGACCATGGGCTTCTTCCCTGTCGACGAGGCTACCTGCCAGTACTTTTCCGCCACCGGCCGCAAAGCGGATCAGGTCGACCTGATCCGCGCCTACTACCAGGCGCAGGGTCTGTTCGGCATACCCAGGGAAGGTGCAATCGACTACTCGCAGACGCTGGCACTCGACCTCTCGACCGTCGAACCCTCGGTCGCCGGTCCCAAGCGGCCACAGGATCGCATCCCCCTCAGCGCAATCGAGACAACGTTCGAATCGCTGATGCATAAGCCGAAAGAGGAAGGCGGCTACGGCAAGACTGCCGAGGATCTGCGGCGCACCTTCAGCGTCGAAGGCGGCGGCGAACTGCGCCACGGCCACGTCGTCATCGCTGCGATCACCTCGTGCACCAACACCTCCAACCCCGGCGTGATGATCGCTGCCGGCCTGCTGGCGAAGAAGGCGGTCGAGCTCGGTCTTTACACTCCGGCCCACGTCAAGACCAGCCTCGGCCCCGGCTCGCGCGCGGTGACCGAATACCTCAAGGCCGCCGGCCTGCTGACCTACCTCGAACAGCTGGGCTTTTCCGTGGTCGGCTACGGCTGCACCACCTGCATCGGCAACTCCGGACCGTTGCCGGAAGCGATCGAGAAAACCATCCTCGACAACGACCTCGTCGCCTGCTCGGTGCTGTCCGGCAACCGCAACTTCGAGGCGCGCGTGCACCAGAATGTCAAGGCAAACTTCCTCATGTCGCCGCCGCTGGTGGTCGCCTTCGCGCTGGCCGGGCGCGTGCCGTTCGATGTCGACAAGGAACCGATCGGCGCCGGCAGGAACGGCCCGGTGTACCTGAAGGACATCTGGCCGAGCAACGCGGAAGTCGCCGCCCTGCTGCACCATTCCACCGACGCCGGCGCCTACAGGAGCTACGCCGACGTCGGTGCCGACAACCCGCTGTGGGACGGCGTGCCGGCTCCCACCGGGGCAGTCTACGAGTGGGACACCGCTTCCACCTATATTCAGGAGCCGCCCTTCTTCGTCGGCAGCCAGGCCGGCAGCGGCAGCGTCCGGGGCGCCCACGCGCTGGCTATTTTTGGCGACTCGGTGACCACCGACCACATCAGCCCCGCCGGCGGCATCAAGCCGACTTCGCCGGCTGGCCTTTACCTCAACGAACACGGCGTGCAGAAGGCCGACTTCAACAGCTACGGCGCGCGCCGCGGCAACCACGAAGTGATGATGCGCGGCACCTTTGCCAACGTGCGCATCAAGAACCTGATGATCCCCGGTTCCGAGGGCGGCATCACGCTGAAGAACGGGGTGGAAATGCCGATCTACGACGCCGCGACGCAATACCAGGCCGAGGGCACGCCGCTGATGATCTTTGCCGGCGAGGAATATGGCACCGGCTCCAGCCGCGACTGGGCTGCCAAGGGCACCACGCTGCTCGGGGTGAAGGCGGTCGTCGCCAAGAGCTTCGAGCGCATCCACCGCGCCAACCTCGCCGGCATGGGTGTGCTGCCCTGCCAGTTCAAGGATGGCGTCGACGCGGCCAGCCTGAAGCTCGAGGGTTCCGAAACCTTCGACCTCGAAGGCCTGGAATCCGGCATCACTCCGCAACAGGATGTCACGCTGGTGATCCACCGCGCCAATGGCAACACCGAACGCGTCGCGCTCAAGCTTCGCATCGACACGCCGATCGAGGTCGAGTACTACAGCAAGGGCGGGATCCTGCCATTCGTGCTGGGGCAATTGCTCGCCTGAGCCCGGCAGACCATCGGCCGCCACATCGAATCCTGGAGAAACCTCATGTCCGATCCCGTCGTGTATGACCGCAACCCCGCCGAGGTCGAACTCGAACCCGGCGAATACTGGTGGTGCTCCTGCGGCCGCTCGATGACCCAGCCATTCTGCGATGGCTCGCACGAAGGCACCGGACTGGAACCGGTGTCCTTCGTCATCAAGGAAAAAACCACGGTCTGGCTGTGCAACTGCAAGCACACCAAGGACAAGCCGTTCTGCGACGGAACGCACAACGACCTGCCCGACGACATGTTCTGAATCGGTCCACCGCGCCATGACCGGCCATGCGGAACGCGTGCTCTCCTTCTGGTTCGGCCCGCCGGGCAGTGCGGCCGAGGTCGCCGGACGCCAAAGCAAACTGTGGTTCGGCAAGTCGCCCGCCAACGATCAGGCGGTCATCGAACACTTCGCCGCCACGCTGGCTGCCGCCACATCCGGCCAGCTCGATCACTGGGCGGATAAGCCGCGCGGACGGCTGGCGCTGGTGATCGTGCTCGACCAGTTTCCGCACCACATCCACCGCGACCGGCCGCAGGCCTTCGCCACCGACCCGCAGGCGCTGGCCCTGAGCCTGGCTGCGCTGGTAGCAGGCGAGGACCGTCTGCTGGCCCCGATCGAGCGGGTGTTTCTTTATCTGCCGCTGGAGCACGCCGAATCGCTCGCCATGCAGGAGCGCTCCGTGGCGCTCTATGAACAGCTTGCAAGCGAGGCGGCCGCCGATGAACGGTCGCTGTTCGACGGCTTTCTCGATTACGCGCGCCAGCATCGCGATGTGGTCGCGCGCTTCGGCCGCTTTCCGCATCGCAACGCAATTCTTGGGCGCCCTTCCACGGCGGACGAACTCGAGTTTCTGAAACAGCCCGGCTCGCGCTTCTAGCCTGCATTGCTGCCCCCCGGGGTTGCATTGCCTTCGGGTAAAATGGCGGCTTTTCGCCCCTGGCTCCCTCATGTCCCGCCAAATCCTCGTCACCTCGGCCCTGCCCTACGCCAACGGCAGCATCCACCTTGGCCATCTGGTCGAATACATCCAGACCGACATCTGGGTGCGCTTCCAGAAAATGCGCGGCCACGACTGCCGCTACATGTGCGCTGACGACACTCACGGCACCGCGATCATGCTGCGCGCCGAGAAGGAAGGCATCACCCCGGAAGCCCTGATCGGCCGGGTATGGGACGAGCACACCCACGACTTCGCCGGCTTTCACATCGGCTTCGACCATTACTACTCGACGCATTCCGAGGAGAACCGCGCGCTGGCCTCGAAAATCTATCTGGCGCTGAAGGACGCCGGGCTGATAGAAATCAAAACCATCGCCCAACTGTATGACCCGGTGAAGAACCTGTTCCTGCCGGATCGCTTCATCAAGGGAGAATGCCCCAAGTGCGGTGCCCTGGACCAGTACGGCGACAACTGCGAAGCATGCGGCGCGACCTACAGTCCGACCGAGCTGAAGAACCCGGTGTCGGCGGTGTCGGGCGCAACGCCGGTGCACAAGGATTCCGAGCACCACTTCTTCAAGCTCGGCGCCTGCGAGGGTTTCCTGCGCGAGTGGACGAACTCGGGCGCCCTGCAGAGCGAAGCCGCCAACAAGATGCAGGAATGGTTCGCCTCCGGCCTCAACAACTGGGACATCAGCCGCGACGCGCCCTACTTCGGCTTCGAGATCCCCGGCGCGCCGGGCAAGTATTTCTATGTCTGGCTCGATGCGCCGGTGGGCTACATGGCGAGCTTCGCCAAATATGCCAGGGACAACGGCCTCGACTTCGATGCCTGGTGGGGAGCGGATTCGAAGGCCGAACTGGTGCACTTCATCGGCAAGGACATCCTGTATTTCCACGCCCTGTTCTGGCCGGCGATGCTGAAGTATTCCGGCCACCGCCTGCCGACGGCGGTGTACGCGCACGGCTTTCTGACCGTCAACGGGCAGAAGATGTCGAAATCGCGCGGCACCTTCATCACCGCCGAAAGCTACCTGGCGCAGAAGCTCAATCCCGAGTGGCTGCGCTATTACTACGCCGCCAAGCTCAACGGCTCGATGGAGGACATCGACCTCAACCTCGACGACTTTGTCGCGCGGGTGAATTCCGATCTGGTCGGCAAGTTCATCAACATCGCCAGCCGCACCGCCGGCTTCATCCACAAGAACTTCGAGGGCAAGCTCGCCGACGGGGTGGCGAACATCGAACTGATCGGCGACTTCCAGGCCGCCGCCAGCACTATCGCCGCGCATTACGAGGCGCGCGACTATTCCAGGGCCCTGCGCGAGATCATGGCGCTGGCCGACCGCGCCAACCAGTACGTGGCCGACGAAAAACCCTGGGAACTGGCGAAGAAGCCCGAAGCGGTCTATCGATTGCATGAAGTCTGCACGGTTGCGCTGAACTGCTTCCGCCTGCTAACCCTGTACCTGAAGCCGGTGCTGCCGAAGCTGGCCGAGCAGGTCGAGGCCTTCCTCAACATTCCGCCGCTGACCTGGGACGACGCGCAGAATTTGTTCATCCGTCGCCGCATCAACGAGTACAGCCACCTGATGACCCGTATCGACCCCCAATCCATCGAAGCCATGGTTGACGCCAACAAGCAGAACCTCGAACCCACGCCCGCCCCCGCGCCGGTGCGCCACGCCGAAGCCCAGGTGCACGGCTCTGCCAAGGCCGCTTCGCCCTCTCCCCAGCCCTCTCCCGCCAAGGGAGAGGGGGCGAACGTTGCCGCTGACGCGGCGATAATCTCGATCGACGATTTCAGCAAGATCGACCTGCGCATCGCGCGCATCGCGAACGCCGAGCACGTCGAAGGTGCCGACAAGCTGCTACGGCTGACGCTCGATCTCGGCGAACTCGGCACCCGCCAGGTGTTCGCCGGGATCAAGTCGGCCTATGCGCCGGAAGCCCTGGTGGGGCGGCTCACCGTGATGGTCGCCAACCTCGCGCCGCGCAAGATGAAGTTCGGCATGAGCGAAGGCATGGTGCTGGCCGCCTCGGGCGACGCGCCCGGACTCTTCATCCTGTCTCCCGACAGCGGTGCTAAGCCGGGGATGAAAGTGAAGTGAGCCGCGGATGAAAACGCTGCACCTGCAGATCCACGGCCGGGTACAGGGCGTTTTCTACCGGGAATCGATGTGTCGGGAGGCGCTGCGACTGACAGTAGGCGGCTGGGTGAGGAACTGCAGTGACGGGTCGGTGGAAGCTGTCCTACACGGCGAAGATGACGCGGTAGATGCCCTGATTGCCTGGGCGAGTCGCGGCCCGGACCGCGCCCGGGTGGAGCGCGTCGAGGTGACCCCAGCTTCGGGCAGCTACACGGTGTTTGAGCGTTTACCCAGCGCCTAGCCAGACAAGAAATCCGGGCAAAAAAATGCCCGGCTCGAAAGCCGGGCTGAGTATCCACCAAAGGAGGAGGATTGGAGGAGACAACACCAAGCGCCATTGCGGCCTCTCAGTGTTATAAGTATCTTCTAATATAAGAGATCCCTTGTCAAGCAATATTTGGATATCCTGGTCGACTACAGCGTCATTTGCGCAAATACAACAAATCGATCAGTAAACAACATTCACCGATTCGGGTTTCAACCACCCGCCCAGGGATTCCAGCAGCCTGTCATCCAGCCGAACCTGCCAGGTTTCGCCCAGGCGTACCTGGCAGCGGGCGGCCTGGTTGCAGTACTCGATCCACACCGGACAGCCTCCGGACTCGACCTTGTAGGGCGCCAGCAGTTCGCTCAGCTTGTTGCCGCTGGATTGGCCGTTGCAGGCAAGACGCAGCCCCTGGGCAAAACGCGTGCGCGCTCCAGCCAGGTCATAAATCCGTTCCGCCGTAACGCGCAGCCCTCCCGAATAGTCGTCGCGGTTGACCTTGCCCTCGATCACCAGCAGAGCGTCTTCCTTCAGCAGGTGGCGATTCTGCTCGAATAGTTCGTTGAACACGACGACCTCGACCTGGGCCGTCGAGTCGTCCAGCAGCACGATCACCATCTTGCCGCGTCGGGTCATCTGGGTTCGGAGCGAAACCGCGATTCCCGCAAGCATCGTCAACTCGCGCGCCGGCTCCAGGCTGGCGAGATGCTTTTTGGCAAAGCCGGACACCTCCTTCATGTAAAAAGTGAAGGGATGGCCGCTGAAGAAATAGCCCAGGGCGGATTTTTCCTGCAGCAGCTTTTCCTGGTCCGGCCAGCGCGGCGAGTCGATCAGTTCCTCGCTGGCGCCCCCGAGTTCTTCGCCAAACAGCCCGACCTGCCCTCCACCCCGCACCGCACGGTCTGCCGTTTCGAGCGCCGCTCCGATTGACGCCATCAGGCTGGCGCGATGATCGTTCAGGCTGTCGAAGGCACCGGCTTTGACCAGGGCCTCGAGCACGCGGCGGTTGAGGTAACGCTTGTCGACGCGACGCGCCAGATCGAACAGGCCCTGGTAGGGGCCATTTGCCGCGCGCTCGGCGACGATCGCGCCGATCGCTGCCTCGCCGCTGCCCTTGATCGCGCCCAGACCGTAGCGGATCTCGGTTTGGCTGACCGGCTCGAAGCGATAGCCCGACAGATTGATGTCGGGCGGCAGTATCACCAGTCCATTGGCGCGGCAGTCCTCGCAGAAAACCCGCACCTTGTCGGTGTCGGACATTTCCGACGACATCGTCGCCGCCATGAATTCGGCCGGATAGTGGGCCTTGAGCCAGGCGGTGTGATACGCCACCAGCGCGTAGGCCGCCGAGTGGGATTTGTTGAAACCGTATTCGGCGAACTTCTCCATCAGGTCGAACAGCCGCTCGGCGACCTTGGTATCGACTCCGCGCTTGGCCGCGCCCTCGAGGAAAATCGTGCGCTGCGTGGCCATTTCCTCGGGCTTTTTCTTGCCCATGGCACGCCGCAGCAGGTCGGCGCCGCCGAGACTGTAGCCCGCCAGGATCTGCGCCACCAGCATCACCTGCTCCTGGTAGACGATGATGCCGTAAGTCGACTTCAGCACCGGCTCGAGATCGGGATGGAAATATTCCGGCTTCTGCTTGCCCTGCTTGCGCGCGATGAAGTCGTCCACCATGCCGGAACCGAGCGGCCCGGGCCGGTTCAGCGCCATCAGCGCGATGATGTCCTCGAAGCAGTCGCCCTTGAGACGCTTTTCCAGATCCTTGGCCGAGCGCGATTCGGACTGGAACACGGCCGTGGTGTTGCCGTCTGCAAAAAGCTTGTAGACCGCCGGATCGTCGAGCGGCAGATCCTCAAGCTGGAAGGTCTCCCTCCCCGGTTGCCGCTGCACGAAGCGCACCGCCTCCGCCAGGATAGTCAGCGTGCGCAAGCCGAGGAAGTCGAATTTCACCAGGCCGATCGCCTCGACGTCGTCCTTGTCGAACTGCGATACCGCCGCATCCGATCCTTCGGCCTGATACAGCGGGCAGAAGTCGGTGAGCCGGCCGGGCGCGATCAGCACACCGCCCGCGTGCATGCCGACGTTACGGGTGATGCCTTCGAGCTTTTCCGCCAGCGGCAGCAATTCGGCGAGTTCTTCCTCGTTCCTCGCGCGCTCGTCGATCTGCGGTTCCTTCTCGCGCGCCTCGGCGAGGCTGATGCCCAGTTCGTTGGGCACCAGCTTGACGAACTTGTCGACGAAGTTGTACGGCAGGTCGAGTACGCGGCCGACGTCGCGCAGCACCGCCTTGGCGGCCATGGTGCCGAAGGTGGCGATCTGCGACACCGCCGCATGGCCGTACTTGTCCTTGACGTACTGGATCACGCGGTCACGCCCGTCCTGGCAAAAGTCGACGTCGAAGTCAGGCATCGAAACCCGCTCGGGGTTGAGGAAGCGCTCGAACAGCAGGTCGTAGCGCAGCGGGTCGAGGTCGGTGATGCCGAGGCTGTAGGCCACCAGCGAACCGGCGCCGGAGCCGCGACCCGGGCCGACCGGCACGCCGTTGTTCTTGGCCCAGTTGATGAAGTCGGCCACGATGAGGAAGTAACCCGGGAAGCCCATTTGAACGATCGTTCCCAGTTCGAACTCCAGCCGCTCGGTGTATTCCGGCAGTCTGGCCGCGCGCGCGGCCGTGTCGGGATAGAGGTGGGCCATGCGTTCATGAAGCCCCTCGAAGGAACGCTGCCGCATGTAGTCGTCGAGACCCATTCCGGCGGGGGTCGGAAAATCGGGCAATCTGCTCTTGCCAAGTTCCAGGGTGAGGTTGCAGCGCTTGGCAATTTCTACGCTGTTGGCGAGCGCCTCCGGCAGATCGGAGAACAACGCCGCCATCTCGTCCGCCGTCTTGAAGTACTGTTCGGCGGTGTACGGCCGCGGACGGCGCGGATCGCCCAGCATCATGCCCTCGGCGATGCAGACGCGCGCCTCGTGCGCCTTGAAGTCGTCCGGCGCGATGAACTGGATCGGATGGGTGGCGACCGACGGAAGATTCAGCGCCGCTCCGATGTCGAGCAGACCGTCGATCACGCGTTCCGCATGGGGCTGCCCGAAACGCTGCAGCTCAAGATAATAGCGTCCCGGAAACAGTGCCGACCAGTCGGCTGCCGCTGCCTGCGCCGCTTCGGGCTTGTCTTCGAGCAGCGCCTGGACCACATTCCCCGCATCGCCGCCGGACAGGGCCAGCAGGCCATCGGTACCGTCGCGCAGCCATTGCGGATCGATCTCGGCACGACCGCGATGCATGTTTTCCTGGTAGGCGCGGGTAAGCAGTTCGCACAGCCGGCGATAGCCTTCGCGGTGCTGCACCAGGACGAGCAGTCGCGAGGACCTGTTTCTGTCGACCGCATTCGTCAGCCACACGTCGCAGCCGAAAATAGGCTTTATACCGGCACCGCGCGCGGCACGGTAGAACTTCACCCAGCCGAAGGTATTGGCGAGATCGGACAGGCCGAGCGCAGGCATGGCCGTCTCGCGTGCGCGCCTGACCGCCTCATCGACTCGCACCAGCCCGTCCGAGATGGAATATTCGCTGTGCAGGCGCAGGTGGATGAAACGCGGGTCGGTCATGGCGGAGCAGGAAGAATTCAGCCTGTCATTTTACCGCCGCGGAGGAGTGGTCCAACAAAAACAAAAGGCAGCCGAAGCTGCCTTTTGTCGTAACGATACGTCGAGCTTTACCCGCAAGGGGCAGGCCGTGGTTGTCCCCGCAAGGAGGAGGCCGTGGTTGTAAAGCCGATCAATCGGCAACAACCACGCACTAAAGCCGATCAATCGGCAACAACCACGCTCAGTTGGCGCGGCGCTTGAATTCGTTGGTGCGGGTGTCGATCTCGATCATGTCGCCGATTTCGACGAAAGCCGCGACCGGCAGTTCATATCCGGTGGGCTTGATGCGTGCCGGCTTCATGACCTTGCCCGAGGTGTCGCCGCGCACGGCAGGCTCGGTGTACTCGACCTCGCGGATGACGGTGGTGGGCATCTCGACCGAGATCGCCTTGCCGTCGTAGAACACTACTTCGACCGGCATGCCGTCGTCGAGGTAGCTCAGTGCGTCGCCGAGGTTTTCACCCTCGACCTCGTACTGGTTGTATTCGCTGTCCATGAACACGTAAAGCGGATCGGCGAAGTAGGAATAGGTGCATTCCTTGCGGTCGAGCGTGACGGTATCGAACTTGTCGTCGGCGCGGTAGACCGATTCGGTGCCGGCGCCGGTCAGCAGGTTCTTGAGTTTCATCTTGACGACGGAGGCATTGCGGCCCGATTTGGAGAATTCGGCTTTCTGCACCACCATCGGGTCCTTGCCGATCATCACGACGTTGCCGGCGCGGAGTTCCTGAGCGATTTTCATATGACTTTCCTGCCTTGAGAGCTAGGGTTTCGGAAAACCCGGAATTATATTCGATTTTCAACAAATTCAACCAGATTGTCCGCCAGGCTGCCAGCCGCAGCGAGCGTCTCGCTCCGGGCCGCCGCATGGCGGGCGAGTGCCTCCAGGCCGGGTAGAAATTCGGTCCAGATTTGGTGCATGTCCTGAGGGCCGTCGATGCCATTCCAGGCGCGCCACAAGCGTCCCAGCGGCAGCGCTTCCGCTGCTGTTAATCCCGCGACATGATGCTCGAGCAGGGCGCTGAGCTTGGCCCAGTGCACATTGTCCGGTTGCGGATAGGCCTGCCACACCATCGGCCTGGCGGCCCATTGCGCCCGCACACAGGAATCCTCGCCACGGACAAAATTGATGTCGCAGGCCCATAGCAGCCGATCGTAATCATCCTGATCGAGAAAGGGCAGGATGCGCAGCGTCAGACTTCCGCGCTCATAAACATCACCCGGCTTGAATTCGGGCCATCCCGACCAGGCCGCCACCTGCGGCACGATTCTGCCTTCGGGGATGAGGCAGGTAATGGCGCGCTCCCCCGTTGCCCAGGCATCCAGCAGGCAGGCAATGGCCGGGTTCTCGTAGGCGAACAGTGAGATGCGCAATTCATCGGACGCGGGTTCGGCGATATTGCGTTGCAGCCAGAAAGCGGCTGTGTCCTCGCGCTGAAAGCGATCGCGACGCTTCGCCAGATCGCGTTCGGCCAGAATCCCGCCCGTACCTGAAACGTAGCCGGGAAAGAAAAAGTACTTGGTCAATGGCAGGCGTGGGTGCGGCGAGGGCAAGGCGTGGTGATCGACGACCCAGGACTCCGCGCTGAGATACTCCAGATTGATCCACGCCGGAGCGGGCGACCGGGTGCTCATGGCCTGCAGATAAATCTCCGGCAAGGCGCAACCAAACGCCTCGATCACCACCTGCGCCGGATCGGCCGGCAAAAAAAACCGGTGCCAGGCCCTGACCTCGACCCCGCAGGCATGCTGAATGTCGGCATTACGCCGGATCTCCGGCCATATCCTGTGGAAGGCGTCCAGGTCATCGACCCAGAGACGAACCGTCAGGCCATGCTCGGCTACCAACTGTCGTGCCAGCCGCCAGGCGATGCCAATATCACCATAGTTGTCGATGACGCTGCAAAAAATGTCCCAGCTCTTGCGCATGAAATCGATGCTACCGCATCCGGACCTGGCAGCGGCTGCCAGGAGAGGACCGCATCCGATTTGCAGCACGCCGTTTTCCCTCAGGCAGGCTGCATTTTTGAGTTCCGGCATCCCTTTTGGGCGCGGAATTTTTGGGTTTTTCCAGACGCGAATTCACGGTTGTTTCGGGCCGGATCAAAACAGCTTGCAATTTTTCAAATTTTTCTTGTAAAAAAATCCAAGCAGGAGTAAAAAGCCCAAAGTTTGTTTCAAGAACCTTGCAGTACCGGCATTTCCGCGTATCGCGCTTGAATTCAGACTGACGGTTCACCGTCCTGTTATCCGCATACGCGGTTGTGTTTTTGCATTACGCCAAGGAGGATTTTTTAATGGCAACAGGTACTGTTAAGTGGTTCAGCGACGCCAAGGGTTTTGGTTTCATCACCCCCGATGATGGTGGCGAAGATGTGTTCGCACATTTCTCCGCCATTCAGACCAACGGCTTCAAAACTCTGAAAGAAGGCCAGAAGGTTTCTTTCGAAGTCAGCCAGGGCCCGAAAGGCAAGCAGGCTTCCAACATCCAGCCCCAGGGTTGAGTTGTTGAGCTGAAACCAAAAAACCCCGCTTCGGCGGGGTTTTTCATTATGGTCTCGGCACCCTGCTTCGGCGGGGTTTTTCATTTTGGCTGGTTCCCCATCTCGGCTGGGACTTTTGTTGGCCAAAAAGCACGGCTACATCTTCGCGACCATCGCTTCGGCAAACGCCGAACACTTCACCTCGGTCGCCCCATCCATCAGACGCGCGAAGTCGTAGGTGACGGTCTTCGCCGCGATGGCCTTTTCCATGCTGGCGACGATCAGGTCGGCCGCCTCGATCCAGCCGAGATGACGCAGCATCATCTCGGCCGAGAGGATCAGCGAACCCGGGTTGACGTAATCCTTGCCGGCGTATTTCGGCGCGGTACCGTGGGTGGCCTCGAACATCGCCACGGTGTCGGACAGGTTGGCGCCCGGCGCGATGCCGATGCCGCCGACTTCCGCCGCCAGCGCGTCGGAGATGTAGTCGCCGTTGAGGTTCAGCGTGGCGATCACGTCGTACTCGTCCGGGCGCAGCAGGATCTGCTGCAGGAAGGCGTCCGCGATGACGTCCTTGATGACGATGCCGCCACTCCCATATTTCTCGGGCAGCTTCATCCACGGGCCTTCGTCGATCAGCGTGGCGCCGAATTCGCGCGCGGCGAGTTCGTAGCCCCACTTCTTGAAGCCGCCTTCGGTGAACTTCATGATGTTGCCCTTGTGCACCAGGGTCACCGAGCGGCGCTTGTTGTCGATCGCGTACTGGATCGCCTTGCGGATCAGCCGTTCGGAACCTTCGATCGACACCGGCTTGATGCCGATGGCCGAGGTCGCGGGGAAACGGATCTTCGTCACGCCCATTTCCTGCTGCAGGAAGGCGATGACCTTCTGCACCGCCTCGGAATTCGCTTCCCACTCGACGCCAGCGTAGATATCTTCGGTATTTTCGCGGAAGATCACCATGTCGACCTTTTCCGGCGCCTTCACCGGGCTGGGCACGCCAGTGAAGTAGCGCACCGGGCGCAGGCAGACATACAGGTCGAGCATCTGGCGCAGCGCGACGTTGAGCGAACGGATGCCGCCGGAAGTCGGTGTGGTAAGCGGGCCCTTGATCGAGATCACGAAGTCCTTCACCGCCTGCACGGTCTCGTCCGGCAACCACTGGTCACCGCCGTAGACCTTCACCGCCTTCTCGCCGGCATACACCTCCATCCACGCGATCTGTTTCTTTCCGCCGTAGGCCTTGGCCACCGCGGCATCGACCACGCGGCGCATCGCCGGAGTGATGTCGACGCCGGTACCGTCGCCTTCGATGAAGGGAATGATGGGGGTGTCGGGCACGTTCAGCGAGTTATCGGCATTGACGGTGATTTTCTTGCCTGCGGCGGGAATCTGGATATGTGTGCTCATAATGTCTCAAAACGATAAAATGGGACTTTGTCCCCACCGAAGTGTCGCGTCTTATTTTGTTCAACAAACCCTACGGCGTCCTCAGCCAGTTCACCGCCGAAGGCCGCTGGCAGGGTTTGCAGGATTACCTCGCGCTGCCGGGTGTATACGCAGCCGGACGCCTGGATGCGGACAGCGAAGGTCTGCTGATTTTAACCGATGACGGAAAACTCCAAAGCCGCATCGCCGATCCCCGACACAAACAGTCCAAAATCTACTGGGTGCAGGTCGAGGGCGCGCCGGACGAGGCCGCGCTGGAACCGCTGCGCCGCGGCGTCGATCTCGGCGACTTTATCACCCGCCCGGCCAAGGTGCGTCTCATCGACGAACCCGCAGGTTTGTGGCCGCGCAACCCGCCGATCCGCTTCCGCGCCCACATTCCCACGACGTGGCTCGAACTCACCATCAGCGAAGGCAAGAACCGCCAGGTGCGCCGGATGACGGCGAAGATCGGCTACCCGACGCTGCGGCTGATCCGCGCCGCCGTCGCCGACTGGACCCTGGGCGCTTTGCAGCCGGGAGAATGGGAGGAACGGCATGTCTGAAACCTGGCTACCGCACGTGGTCGTCGCAGCGATTGTCGAGCGCGACGGCAAGTTCCTCTTCGTCGAGGAACACACCGCCGAAGGTCTGCGCGTCAACCAGCCCGCCGGCCACTGGGAGCGCGGTGAAACGCTGCTCGACGCGGTACGGCGCGAAGCGCTGGAGGAAACCGCGCATCATGTCGAACCGCTCGCGCTGCTGGGCTGCTACAGCACCCACTACCCGCGCCGCGACATCACCTATCTGCGCTTTGCCTATGTCTGCGAGGTCACCGGATTCGATGCCGTACGTCCGCTCGACGATGGCATCGTGCGCGCCGTATGGCTGACGCCGGAGGAACTCGCCGCCAGCCCCATCTCCCACCGCAGTCCGCTGGTGATGCGCTGCGTGCAGGATTACCTGGCTGGGCGCCGCTTTCCGCTCGACTTCGTGACCCACGCATGAGCACACGCGTCGTCGTGGGTATGTCGGGCGGGGTCGATTCCGCCGTCGCCGCCTATCTCCTGAAACAGCAGGGCTACGACGTGCTTGGCGTCTTCATGAAGAACTGGGACGACGACGACAACACCGAACAGTGCACCGCGGGCCAGGATTTTCTCGACGTTCTGGCGGCGGCCGACGTGCTCGGAATCGAGGTCGAGGCGGTCAACTTCGCTGCCGAGTACAAGGAACGCGTATTCAGCTATGTCCTCGCCGAATACCGGGCCGGTCGCACCCCCAACCCCGACGTGCTTTGCAACGCCGAGATCAAGTTCAAGGCCTTTCTCGACGACGCCATCGCGCGCGGCGCGGAATTCATCGCCACCGGTCATTACGTCGGCAAGGGAACGGACGCGGCCGGCCGCGCCACGCTGTTGAAAGCGGCGGATGCCAACAAGGACCAGAGCTATTTCCTCTACCGCCTGAGCCAGGCGCAACTCGCGCCCGCGCTGTTTCCGCTGGCCCGTTTGCCCAAGCCCGAGGTGCGGAAGATTGCCGCGCAGATCGGTCTGCCCAATGCGCAGAAGAAGGATTCGACCGGCATCTGCTTCATCGGCGAGCGCAACTTCCGCGAATTCCTCGAACGCTACCTGCCACGCGACCCCGGCGAGATGAAAACGCCCGAAGGCCGCGTGGTCGGCCAGCATCAGGGCCTGATGTATTACACCCTGGGCCAGCGCCAGGGCCTCGGCATCGGCGGACAGAAGGACGGCAGCACCGAGCCGTGGTTTGTCGCCGCCAAGGACAGGGCGAGCAACACGCTGGTCGTGGTACAGGGGCACGACCATCCTCTGCTCAAGCGTTCGACGCTGGCTGCCGGCCAGCTCAACTGGATCAGCGGCATCGCCCCCGATCCAGCCAGGCCTTACACCGCCAAGACCCGCTACCGCCAGACCGACGCGCCCTGCCGCATCACCAGACTCGACGGCGACACGCTGGAGCTCTCCTTCGCCAGCCCGCAATGGGCTGTCACGCCAGGCCAATCCGTGGTTCTCTACGACGACGAGGTCTGCCTCGGCGGCGGCATCATCGCCTGACCGTTGCGAGTGGACTGATAAGAGACTATATTTAGTCCCATCAAAAACGGAGGGCACCATGCGCTACTCGACCCAGGTCAAACCCATCAGCTATCTGAAAGCCAATGCCGCTGAAGTGCTGCAGCAGCTCGCCGAGCAGCGCGAAGCCATGATCATCACGCAGAACGGCGAGGCCAAGGCAGTCATTCAGGACGTGGCCAGCTACGAGGAAACCCAGGAGACGCTCGCCCTGCTGAAACTGCTGGCGCTGGGCCACCAAGACGTCGAGGCCGGCAGGACACGCCCGCTCGCCGATGTCGTCAAGCGGCTACGCGACAAACAGCCCTGAGCCCATGGCCTACAAGGTCCTGTTGACTGCAGGCGCGGAGCGCGACCTGGAGGCGTTGCACGATTACATCGCCCACCACGACTCTCCGGCAGCTGCCAACCGCGTGCTGGACAGGATCTTGAAGGTCGCGGCCGACCTAGCGACCTTTCCCGAGCGCGGCTCGAATCCCCGGGAGCTGCTCGCGCTTGGCATCCACGAATACCGCCAGGTTTTTTTCAAGCCGTACCGGCTGATTTACCGGATAATTCGCAACGAGGTTGTCGTCTACCTGATCGCCGATGGCCGGCGCGATATGCAGACCCTGCTCGCGCAACGGCTCCTGGGCCACCCCAACTGAGTGCACGACTTTTCGACCGATCTTCTCGCTACGCATCGCACATGAGCAATTCCCCCACGCCGGCACCCGCCGCCAACTTCATCCGCAACATCATCGACGAGCAGGACGCCGCCGGCAAATGGGGCGGCCGCGTGGAAACGCGCTTTCCGCCCGAGCCCAACGGCTACCTGCACCTGGGCCACGCCAAGTCGATCTTCCTGAATTTCGGCCTTGCCCGCGATTATGGCGGGGTGTGCCACCTACGCTTCGACGACACCAACCCGGAGAAGGAAGAACAGGAATACGTCGATGCCATCATCGAATCGGTGAAGTGGCTGGGCTTCGACTGGGGCAAGCACCTGTATTTCGCGTCGAACTATTTCGACACCATGTACGCCTGCGCCGAATACCTGATCCAGGCGGGGCACGCCTATGTCGATTCGCTGTCCGCCGACGAGATGCGCGCGTATCGCGGAACCTTGACCGAGCCGGGCAAGGACAGCCCCTTTCGCAGCCGCAGCATCGAGGAAAACCTCGATCTCTTCCGCAGGATGCGCGCCGGCGAATTTCCTGATGGCACCCATGTGTTGCGCGCGAAAATCGACATGGCCTCGCCCAACATCAATATGCGCGACCCGGCAGTCTATCGGATCAAGCGTGCGCATCACCACAACACCGGCGACACCTGGTGCATCTACCCGATGTATACCTACGCCCACCCGATCGAGGACGCGATCGAACACATCACGCATTCGATCTGCACCCTGGAGTTCGAGGACCAGCGCCCGTTCTACGACTGGCTGCTCGACAAGCTAGCCGACGGCGGCTTCTTCACCCGTCCGCTGCCGCAGCAGATCGAATTCGCGCGCCTCAACCTCACCTACGTTGTGCTGTCGAAGCGCAAGCTGATCCAGCTGGTCGACGAAAAGCACGTCAGCGGCTGGGACGATCCGCGCCTGCCCACGCTGGTCGGCGCGCGCCGCCGCGGCTACACGGCCGAAGGCTTCAGCCGCTTCACCGACCAGATCGGCGTCTCCAAGTCCGACGGCTGGATCGACTACAGCGTGTTCGAGGCCTGCCAGCGCGATGTGCTCAATGACAGCGCCCTGCGCCGCGTCGCCGTGCTCGATCCGGTGAAGCTCGTCATCGACAACTATCCGGAAGGCCGGGCGGAAGAGTGCTTCGCCCCCAACCACCCGCAGCAGCCGGATCTGGGCAAGCGCGCGGTGCCTTTCTCAAAAGAGCTGTGGATCGAGCGCGAGGACTTCATGGAAACCCCGTCCAAGGGCTACTTCCGTCTCTTCCCCGGCAACTCGGTGCGGCTGCGCTACGGCTACGTCGTCACCTGTACCGGCTGCGACAAGGACGCCGACGGCACCATCACCGCCGTGCACTGCGACTACCTGTCCGACACCAAGTCGGGCACGCCGGGCGCAGACTCGGTCAAGGTCAAGGGCAACATCCACTGGGTGAGTGCGGCGCACGCGTACGAAGCCGAGGTGCGCCTGTACGACCGTCTGTTCAAGACCGCGCAGCCAGGCGCCGAGACGGGCAACTTCCTCGACGACCTCAACGCCGATTCAGTCAAGCTGATCCACGCACAGCTCGAACCCGCGCTGAGGGACGCCGCACCGGAAGACCGCTTCCAGTTCGAGCGCCACGGCTACTTCGTCGCTGACCGCGTCGATTCGAAGCCGGGCGCGCCGATGTTCAACCGCACGGTGGCACTGAAGGATTCGTGGATGAAGGCAGGCAGTTAATCAGGCGTCAGACTGGTAGCGATCTGAATACCTGCGTCAAATGACAGTGCCTCGACCTTGGCAGACTCGCTGCCAAGCGACTGCATGTTCCCGACCGAGAATCCCCCCAGATCATGAAGCCATTACGTTTCCGGCGTTGAGCAGGCCGGCGAGGAAATGTTGTCTGCGTTAAGCCTTCACGATCGCATCATCGTATTTGTGTTTACTGCGCGCACGGTTTCGCTGGGCGGTCAGTCCTTTTTGAAGCCGTGCTTGGGTGAGCTGTCGAGTGGGAAAACTCAGAACCGGATGCCCACGCGCACCCCTGCAATGTAGGTGGTGTCCAGGTCCTGGAAGTTGCCGCTCGAGTCGAGCGCCTTGTTCAGCGCGGGCGAGATGATCTGCAGGCTGGGGCTGATGCTCAGCCAGGGCGTGACCGCGGCGTTGTAGTACATCTCGACCGCGTCCTCGTGGTCGAGGCCGAGATCAAACGTGCTGCGCAGGTAGGGAACAAAGTCGTCGCTGAATTCCGTGCGCGCCCAGCCGATCCCGAAATCGTCGCGCGGCCGGCCCGGCACCACGCCCTTGCCGACCAGTCCCAGGGAATAGCTGTACCTGACCGGATTCGCTTTCCCGTCGCTCACGCCGGCACTGAAAAACATCCCGATTCCGCGCTTCGGGTTGCCGGCGGGCTGCCAGAGAAACTGCTCGAAACTGTAGACCGCCGCCCAGGTCTCGCTCTCCTGGTTCAAGGGTTGGGGGGTGCCCACGACGGGGTACTTCTCAAGGATCTCGCCGAGGATCGGGCCGGGGTCCCCGAGCATGGGAAAGTGCGCGGTCAGGAGCAGGTTCGCAATGTTCACGGGATCCTGGATGAGCGACGTGCGGTCCTTGTTGCTCCAGGCGAATGTCAGGTTCTGGTGGCCGGGAAGCCCGCCCGGCCTGACCTTCAGATCGGCGCTGGCGAGCGCCATCACGCCATCTTCGAAGGCCTCGCCCAGGTCGTCGTCCATGATGGTGCCATTCGGATCCAGCACCATGGCCGCCAGGGTCACGTCGTGCGAAGGCAGGTAGAGGGCGCCCGCGCCGTAGGCCGAGAGCGGCACCATGGCGAGCGCAAGGGGAAGGTTTAACGCCGTATTCAGGAAGCCGGTTGTGTAGTCACCGTGGAGCACGTTGGTCGGCGCGATGGAGTTGATCTTGCCCAGGAACACCCCGAATTGATGGCCGAAAAGGTGCGTATAGGTGAATTCCTGCAGGCCGGTATCCGTTTCAATCGTGGGAAGCATCCAGGACAGGTTGGCGGGCACCATGGCACCGGTATCGCGCATCAGGCTATCCCCGAAGCTGGTGACGGTTTGGATCTTGAAATGGCCGCCCGCCCACAGGCCCGCCTTGTGCGTATCCACGTTGAGCGTGGCGATGGCGTTGCCCCAAGCCTCGCTGTTCTCGTCCTTTCCGCCGCTCGTGATCGTCTGCGGCATCCAGTAGACGTCCAGGTCGAGCACCACGCCCCTCTTGGCCATATCGTCCCTTAGCCCGCCCCAGTCGCCGGTGAGCCTGGGACGCGACGACAGATCACCGCCCCAGGTCTCGGGGACAGCAGTGGGCATGGCGTGCAACGGGATGGCGGTGCCGAGCGTGGACAGCAGGGCGGCCAGTCTGAACAGGTTTTTCATGTTCTTAATCTCGAGTTCAATTCTTTGGATGGGGTGCCGGCTGGTTTGGATGCCGCTACGGATTTTCCCACAGTTACAAGTCGTTGACGGCGGAGGTCGCCACCCAGCCGGCATCCACGCCGCCAGGCAGCATTTGTCCGACGTCCTCGCCCACTTCCGCGTCGATCAGCGTGTTCAGCTTGGCATTCATGGCCATGAGCAACTCGGCATGCTTCGTCCGATCCATCGCGAGGTTCACGAGTTCGTGCGGATCGGCCTGAAGGTCGAACAGCTCGACATCGTTCAGTTTGAACAGCTCCTCGATCGAGGTGGGCCGGTTGTGCTGCTTGGGGGAAAAGTAGCGCGTGAACTGATAGCGGCCGTCGAAAACGCTGCGGATCGCGCCGCGCTTGGTGAGATCTGGACGCAAACCGGATTCCTTGATCTTCGCCGCGCCGCCCGGTTGCATCAGCAATGCGCTGGCCTTTTGCAGGAAGCCGCCGTCCAGCGTGGCGAGCATGTTGAAGCAGAACAGCTGGCCATCGCGCACCGCGTCAAGGCTCGCCTTCTCCGGTGCGGCGAGTACCGGCGAGAAGTCCTTGCCCGGAAGTGTCTGGTTGATCGCCGCCTTCTTCTCCGGGCTCGCGTTCGTGAGCGCGACCAGGGTCGGCGCGAGGTCCAGGTGCGACGTCACGGCCTTGCAGCGCTTGCCGCCCGCGTAGGCCGGGTGCGCCACGATCAGCGGCACGTTGTTTTGCTCGCGGTAGGAGGTGGCGCCCTTGCCCGACATCTGGTGCGCGCCGTCAAGTTCGCCGTGGTCCGAGGTCAGGATGACGATGGTGTTGGAAGCGAGCCCGCGGTCCTCCAGTTCATCGAGCACCGTCATGATGTGGCGGTCGACGTCGCGCAGCGCGTTGAGATAGAAGTTATGCCGCTTGCGCCAGCGCCATTGTTCATTCACCGACACCGGGCCGGTCATCACGCTGTCCGCGATAGTGAAGTCGGTGTGCGCAGCGGGGCGTCCCGGCGCGTCGACCGCCTGCGAAAAACTGACCGGTAGTTTGAAGTCCCACTGCTTTGCGTACATCGCATGCGTCGGATCGCCGGCGAGGTGGGTCAGCGCGTTTTTCCCCTGCACGGGCTGTCCAGGCTTGTCCGTGTCATAGAACATCACGTCGTGCGGGTTAACCAGGTTCACCGCGAGGAACCACGGCTTGCCCTGCTGCGCGAGTTCCGCCGCCCGCCCGCGCAGCCAGCTCGACGCCGATGCGGCGATCATGCCGTCGTGCAGGTAGCCGCCCTGCGTGTGCGCGATGATGTCCCCGACCCCGAGGTAATCGGAAAAACCGTAGGCTTCCATCTCCTTGGTGAAGATCTTCTCGGGCGCCTCAAGCTTGTTGGCTGTCTCGAACGACTTGGTGAGGTGCCACTTGCCTTTATAGGCAGTGTAGTAGCCGGCCTCGCGCAGTAGATCCCCGAGCGTGTTGATCTCGGTCGACATGCTGTCGATCCAGGGGAAGTTCGCATTGTCGAACATCCGGGTCTGCTGGATGTGACGGCCGGTATAGAGCACCGAGCGCGAGGACGTGCACACGCAGGAGTTGATGCGGTGGTTCTCGAACACGATGCCTTGCTTCGCCAGCCGCTCGTGGGCCGGCAGGCGATAGCCGCTGGGCAGTTCATTCGGGCGGAAATGGCGCTCCTGGTCCGTCAGGATGAACAGGATGTTGTAGGGCCCGCCCGTCGCCTTGCGCTGTTTGGGGCCAGCCGAAGGCGTCGCCGCGATTGCCGGATTCCCAAGCAAATTGCCGCCAAAAGCCGTCGCGAGGGCGCCTGCCCCCACGGTCTTCAGAAGTTCGCGACGCGTTGCGTCCGGGGGAGATTGATCGTCGTTTGCCATGATTTTGACTCCTTGATAGATCACGATTTTTTACAACGTCATCAAAGCGGACGCGTCCGCTTGCATCACTTCACCCGGAATGCCTCTCATCATCGCGATGCAACGGTCACCACCGGAATGAATTAAAGGTTCCAGGCTCGAATTGAATTTCGGCGAACGCGAACGTTCTCAGGCCGCCAGCGAAGGCCCATGCGCCCGGTCACCGACTCCAATCAGCAAACCTTCCACGCTGATGTCTTCATCCAGCCCCTCCCAGTGCAAGCCCGTGCCATTGCCCGACATTTCGCATTGAAGGCGCTGCTCCGGGGTCGCCCGCAGCAGACGCGGAAAATACGCCAAGGGCACGCCGAGTTTTCGGCCATCTGACAGCTCCACCCACATCATCGATTCATCGAAAACGAGCCTAATCGCCGAAATGTTCATGCCATGTCCTCTCAGTCTCGCCGCTTCTCAATTCCAGCATTGCTAAGCGGCTCGCGCTTCATTCTTTGAGGCGCTCGCCAAACTTTGCCTGCGCCTTCGCCACCTTCGGCGCCACCACGAACTGGCAATACGGCTGATACGGGTTCTGCTCGTAGTAGCGCTGGTGGTAATCCTCGGCGGGATGGAAGCTCGTCGCCGCGGTGACTTCCGTCACGATGGGCGCGCCGAACTGTTTGGCTGAAGTCAACTCCGCGATCACCGCTTCCGCCTCGGCTTTCTGCTCAGGCGTGTGCCAGAAGATCGCCGAGCGGTACTGCGTCCCGACATCGTTGCCCTGGCGGTTGAGTTGGGTGGGGTCGTGGATCGTGAAGAAGACGTCCAGCAATTCTCGAAAAGAAATCACGTCCGGATCGAAGGTGATCTGCACGACTTCGGCATGGCCGGTGTCACCGTTGCAGATGTCGCGGTAGGTGGGATTGGTCGTGTGGCCGCCCATGTAGCCGGAGATCGCCGAGTGGACCCCGCGGAGGCGGCTGAAGACGGTCTCGATGCACCAGAAACAGCCGCCTGCCAGGGTTGCGATTTCATGCGACATGATTTTGCTCCGTTGGTTGACGGTTTCCCGCTCTGCATCCGCTTGGAGGGGCGGCAAGGTGCAATTGTTTTCCGCCTGCGCAAACTTCACCCTCTCCCCAACCCTCCCCCATCGAGGGGGAGGGGGCGTCAGACGACCGGCACCGTATCCTGGAACGACGCGCGCATCATCAACTTGTCGAAGAGTTTCGCCAGGTTGGGGTGGGCGCCTCGCCAATCGATTTCAGGGAAGCGCAGGCCGAGATAACCCAGCGTGCAGCCGCAGGCCACATCGGCCAGCGTCATGCTGTTGCCGAGATACCAGGTTTTTTCACCCAGCGCCTCGGATAGCGCCTCCAGTCCACGGAACAGGGTCTTTTCCTGCAGCATCAACCAGTCGGCGCTCTGCTGCCCGGGGGTACGTTTCTTTTCCAGATAGACCGCTACTGCGGCGTCAGTCACGCCGTCGGCCAGCGCCTCGACACCCCGCACGACCATGCGGCTTTTCGGCTCGCTGGGGATGAGGTGCGCCACCGGGCTGACATTGTCGAGATACTCGACGATGACGCGCGAGTCGAATACGGACACGCCATCTTCGAGCACCAGAACCGGCACCTTGCCGAGCGGGTTGAGGGCCGGCACCGGACTGTCGGGCAGCCACGGGTTTTCGACCTGGAGCTGGAAGGGGATTTTCTTTTCCAGCAGCACCACACGGACTTTGCGACCGTAAGGGCTGGTGAGCGAAGTGACGAGTTTCATGCGGGTTCCCTGGGAGGCTTGTTTATCAGGTTGGACTGCGTGCGCCGCCATTATCCCCTGCCGCCATGGCAGCACCAACCCGTTCTCGCAGGGCCGGCAGCACCTTGGCTTCGAACCAGGGATGTTGTTTCAGCCAGCCGCGGTTGCGTGGGCTGGGGTGTGGCAGCGGGAAATACCCGGGAAGGAAATCGCGCCAGGCCTGTACCGTGTCGGCCAGCGTGCGGCCGCGGCGTTTGCCCAGGTAATACGCCTGGGCGTAGGCCCCGATCAGCAGGGTCAGCCGGATATCGGGCATGGCGGCACGCAGCGGCGGATGCCACAGCGGCGCGCATTCCGGGCGCGGCGGCAGGTCGCTGCCATTGACTGTGCCGGGATAGCACAGACCGGTGGGGACGATGGCGATGCGCGAGACGTCGTAGAACTGCTCGCGCGTCATGCCCAGCCATTGCCGCAGCAAATCGCCGGAGGGATCGTTCCACGGGATTCCGGTTTCGTGCACGCGCCGCCCCGGCGCCTGGCCGACGATCAGCAGGCGCGCGGTGGGGGAAACACGCAGGATGGGACGCGGCGGATAGGGCA
>JBGSTQ010000180.1:0-7026 GCA_041736375.1 Thiobacillaceae bacterium | reverse complement strand
GGCCGCCGCGGGTGCCTGCGCGTGTACCCACCCCGATGTCATCATCGCGGCGCCGGCCAGCACAACCAGCGTTCTCCAGGTTTTTTGCGGGCGGTCGCACGCACCAATACCGCGGCGTACGGCGCCGCCGTGATCAGCTTGCGCGTCGCCAAACGGGGACGAGTTCAGCATGGATATCTCCCTCTTGTCGGGAACAGGTCAGTCATCGAAGCAAACAACTCGGGCCTTGATACTCTCTTACATTAGCAATCATCTATCAATCGCGAAATAAGACCTTGGTCCAATAACGGTCAGGCTGAAGGTGCGACGCGCGCCCGTCCCTGCAGACTGACGCCGCTTCCTCGGTACGACACTGGATTACTTCGGCGTTGCGGCGCGCTTGGCCGGTGTGGAAACCGAGATCGCAACGGCTTCAGTGTAGGTCGCCCTGACCAGGTCACCAACCTTCACGTTCCTGAGCCTGGCAGGATCTTTCACCTTGAGGTCGAGCTCGTTGCCCTCGGGACCCCTCACGGTGACCATCTGGGTTTTCTCATCGATGACGGTGACCGTGCCCACGACCGTGGTCTGGCTGGTCATTTCGCCACCCGGCTTTTCACCCGGAGCCGCGCGCTTGAGTTCCTCGGTAACGGTCTTGCCCGGCTTGGCACCCTCGGCCTTCTCCAGTTTCAGGGTCAGTGCCTCGATGTAGGTGAGGGTGATCGTGTCGCCCACCTTCACCTGATCGAAGTTCCTGGCTTCCTTGCCGACCGTCAGGGTCTTGGTCTTGCCACGCGGCCCCTTGATGGTGACCGTCCGCTTGTCCTTGTCGATCTCGGTGACCGTGGCCTGGACTTCCACCGCCTGGCCCACTCCGGCACCGGTGGGGCCCTTGGCCTTCACCACAACAGCCTCCGCGACAGGCTTTTCGGCTAGCACGAACGAAGGGGCCGCGCCCAGTGCGGCGACGAGAATCACGAGGGGTTTGATCTGCATGTTTTCATCCTTAAGCTTGTTGTTGAACATCAATCCAGGGTGACCACCCGAATGGGGCGCCACCTCACCAAATGATTTGATAATACGCAACCCAACCCGACCGGGTTATTGGCCTTTGGTCCTATTCCACCCCGCAATCCGTGCGGATGGCGTTATTGGGTAAACTCACCGGATTCCCGACAAATTCAAGCCGAATCAACGCAATGAGTGGAGTCCTCGTCCCCACCCTGTACGTCATGAGCGGCGTCTGCGCCTTCGCGGCGCTGCATCACGGGCTCGCCGTTATGCAGCGCCGCGTTAGCCCAATCCATCTACTGTTCGCCGGGCTGTCCTTGACGATCATGGCGCTCATTCTGGCCAAGGCGGGCGCCTACCAGGCGCAGACCGCTCAGGATTTGATTGCCCTGCGAAAGTGGGAAATTTCCGCTGTCAGCCTTCTGTTCATGGTCTTCCCCTGGTTCGTTGCCGGATACACGGGCGTCCGACCGCGGAAACTGCTTCTTGGGCTGACCGTTTTCTGGATCGTGATTTTTATCGTCAATCTGCGCTTGCCGTATGGCGTCCAGCTTGTCGATTTTCCTACCCTCACCTATTTCGAACTTCCCTGGGGCGAGCGCGTGGTTGATTTGCGCGTGCTGCGGCACAGCACTTGGCACACTATCGGCGTACTCGGAATTCTCGCCATCATGGCGTTCAGCATTTATGCATGCATCGCCCAGCACCGGCGCGGACAGCGCAGAAGAGCGCGTGCACTGGCCTGGGGCCTGGGCCTGTTTTTCGGTTCCATCCTGTTCAACCAGGCCGTCAACCGGGAGATCATCCATTTCATCCATTTGAGCGACTTCGGTTTCCTCTCCCTGCTGGTGATGATGGACCTGGAGATGATGCTGGAATCGCGCAATGAGAAGCAGCGGATGCGGGAAGTGATGGATCGCTTGCCGGCGGCAATCTGCCTGAAGGATTTGCAGGGCCGCTTTCAAATGATCAATCGTGCATTCGAAACCCTTTTTCAGGTTAGCGAGAGCGACATCCTCGGCAAGGACAACTGGGACCCTCTCCCCCGCGAACTTGTCGAGCGCTTCCACGCAGATGAAGTTCTGGCTATCGAAAAAGGTCAGGAGGTTGCGAACGAGCACGTGCTGGAAAGGAACGGCAGGCGGCACTTCGTCGAGTCGCACCAGTTTCCCCTGCTGCGTCCGGACGGCACGGCCCATTCGGTGTGTGGCGTGTATATCGACCTCACCGAAGCCCGGCAGAAGGATGACGCGCTGCACAAGTTTCGCCGTCAGGTATGGCACACCGACCGCGTGGCGAGTACGGGCGCCATCTCGGCTTCGCTCGCCCACGAGATCTGCCAGCCGCTGTCCGCCATCCTCAACAATGCGCAGGCGGGGCTGCGTTTTCTCGACCACGAGCAGGTCGACCTGGAGGAAATGCGCGAGATTTTTCAGGATATCGTGCGTGACGACAAACGCGCCGGGACCATCATCAATGGCTTGCGCGCCATGCTGCAGCAACAGGAAACGCCCTATGCCGACATCGACCTGGCCCAGTCCATCGAGGAGGTGCTCGACCTGCTGCACAGCGAGTTGGTCCGGCACGGCGTGGATGTCGAGCGCAGTCTGGAAACGAACCTGACGGTGCGGGCGAACAAGACACAAATCCAGCAGGTGCTCCTCAACCTGATCATCAACGCCCAGGAGGCCATGACGGATCGACCGGATGGCGAACGCAGACTGCGGATCAGGGCAACCCGCGCTGACAGCAAGGCGCGGGTATCGGTCAGCGATACCGGCCATGGCATTGCCGAGGACATGCTGGACCGGATATTCGAGGGCTTCTACACCACCAAGCCCCAGGGACTTGGGGTGGGTCTGGAAGTATGCCGCTCGATCATGGAATCCCACCAAGGCGCCATCTGGGCCGAAGCCAATGCGGACCGCGGCGCCAGCTTCCACTTCATGCTGCCGTTGGTCGGGGAAGCCGCCGCGACAGAAAAATCGTCCGGCGGCTGAAGGTAGGGCCGCTATGGCCCGGCCATTCACTCCGCGGTCAGGCGGCCTCCTGCACCACCCATGAGATCGCGTCCAGTAGGGCCTGGTCGTCAACGGGTTTTCGCAGGAAAAAGCGCACGCCGAGATCACGGGCCAGCTTGCGCGTGTCGTCGTCATCGCGCGCCGAGATCGCAATCACCGGCAAGGTAATGCCTTTGTCCTTGAGCCTCGCGCTCAGCTCCAGGCCGTTCATGCGCGGCATCGTGATGTCCATGAGAATGCAGGCATGATCTTCGTTGTGCACGTCCAGCAGAAAGCTTTCCGGGCTACCGTAGGCATGGCTTGCGATTCCGGCCGAGCGCATCAGACGCGACAAGCCCTGACGCACCGAGTCATCGTCGTCGACGATGTGCACCTGCGATATGGTGGCATTGAGTGGCACGGCAAGCGCTCCGTCAGCGTGTGATGGAACTTGAAGTTAGGCGCCTGGTACGGAAACGACAATTAGACTTTGGTCTCATTTGCCGATGAAACCCGCGCGTTCCGAAGCGTGACTTGATGTATTTCCTCAGCGGGTGCGGACGTTCAAGCCTGGCTCGCCGTTTTGGGTTTGAGCGTATGCTGGCGCGAATCGGGTGGAACGGATGCACCATTTTCCCGACGAAAACGAACCTCGGCAGATCGGATGCGTTTGATGTCTTCTGGAGCAAAGTCTGATTTTTTTCTTCGGGTTCACGCATAATCCGAAAGAATTGGGCACGCGCACTGCCGCGGCATTTCAGAGAAGCTGACGCAGGCGCGCGGCTAAATGGGGATAGACGTGGGATCAACAGGTAAACAGACCGCATTCCAGAACAGACTTCCAGGCCGAATCGGCGCGGCGGCAAGGAAGCACCTGCCCCTGGCGGCTGCCTGTGCCGCCCTGCTGCTGCCCGGCTGCACCTACCTCGGGCCGGCTTCGGTCAAGGCCACCCGCATCGAGTACAACCAGGCCATCCAGCAGACCAACGACCAGGAACTGCTGCTCAACCTGGTTCGGCTGCGCTACCGCGATACCCTTTACTTCCTGAATGTGGAGCGCGTCGCCTCCAGCCTCGAAATCACCAGTTCGATCGCGGCCAACGCCGAACTGCCGAGTGGCGCTCCCAACACCTTTACCCTGGGGGAGGCCGGCTATTCCTTCATGGAAAACCCGACGGTGTTCTACCTGCCGTTGGAAGGCGAAAAGTTCGTGCGCCAGATGATGACGCCCTTCAACCTCAATCTGCTGGTCCTGCTGACCAGTTCAGGCTGGTCGGTGGAACGGGTGTTCACGGTGATGCTGCGCGAGATGAACGGCATCAAGAATGCGCCCAGCGCGTCCGGGCCGACGCCAAGTCAGGCGCCGGAGTACCGCACTTTCCAGGAGGCGATGCATCTGCTGCGAAGCATGCAGCAGCAGGACGGATTCGACCTCGGCCGCATCCCGGACGACGAGGCCGCCCTCGAGTTGCGCTTCAGCCCGGCGATGGCCAATTGCGAGGAAGCGCGCCGGCTGCGCGAAATTCTCGGCCTGAACCCGGGTCTGAATCGTTTTCGTCTGAAGCTGGGCATCGGCCGCATCGACGATGCCACCATCACCATCCTGCCCCGCTCCATGGTTTCCAGCCTGAGCTATCTGTCGCAGAGCGTCCAGGTGCCCCAATCCCATGAAGCAGCCGGGATCGTGACGAAGACAGTGGAGAAGAACGGCGAGGCCTTCGACTGGAACCGGATCTTCGAAAATGTGCTGCGCATCCGCACTGCCGAGAAGGCGCCGGAAACGGCTGCGATCGCCGTCCCCTATCGCGGCCACTGGTTCTATATCGACGACAGCGACCTCGATGCCAAATCCACCTTTGCCCTGCTCTCGCAATTGTTTGCCCTGCAGGCGGGCACCCAGCCGAGCAGCAACCTCAACCTGAGCTTCCCGATCGGACGCTGAGCCTGGAAGGCTGCGCATCACCTGCGAGCCGGCAGCACCCGTTATCTCCTGGAACGGAAAAGCAGATCATGATTCAGTGCCTGCAGCCTTGGGCTTCCAGCCCTTCGGGCGGATCAGCATGAGGTTGCCGTCGTCGCTGCCGACGCCGAGGAAGATGGCGCCGAGCAGGCGGTAGACGTTCACCCGGTAGTACTTGGTGCCGTAGGCGGGGTTGTCGAGCAAGGGGTCGGCGATCGCCACCGACTGATCCGCAGAACGGTAGCCGGAGAGCACGATGAAATGTCCGAACGCGTCCCCCCGGACATCGTCGGGGCCCTCATCCGTCTCGCGCGAACACTGGTAGAGATACGTACCGTTGGTGCCGGTCAGGAGCGGGGTGCCCTGCGCCAGCATTCTGCCGATCAGCTCCGGCGTCAGATCGCCCCACACGAACCGGCCACCCAGTTCGACGTACTGCTCGACAGCCTGCATCGCGGGCCCGTAGCGCGGATCGTCGAGGAGGCTCTTCGCCTCCGCGCGCGCCTTCAGCTTCGCCAGCACGTCGGTCGGCTGCGCAAACCAGGTCGGGTCCATGTGACGGGTGTTGCACACCCAGGTGTCGACCTCGTAACCGCGCGACAGCGCGTGCACCGCGAGATGGACCATGAGGGTCCCACCGCCCGGCCCCGGCAGTTTCGCCGTCTCCCTGATCACGGTTTGAAGATCGATCGGGTCGTTGTAGTAGCGGTAGATCGCATGCAGGGAAGTCGGACCACACGTCGTGTAATCCGGCTGACGCTCGATTTGTACGGACAGATCGATATCCATGAATACCTCCTCAAGCAAGTTATTTATTGCCTAAATAGTCGGCAATCGCCCTGGCCATGCCTCCGAATTCAGAGAGTCCGGCTTCGGCGATGCTGCCTGGGTGTTCGGAGCGGGGAGTTTGTTGATTCAGCCGACGGACCGGGGAAGCTCGAGCCCGACGATATCGCAGAGGTGAACGAGATCCGCGACCGTATGGGCTTCCATCTTTTCCATGACCCGGCCGCGATGCGCCTTGACGGTCTTTTCCGCGATGCCCAGGTCATAGGCGATCTGCTTGTTCAGACGTCCCTTCAGGACCTGCTCCAGCACCTCGCGCTCGCGGGCGGACAGCAGGGCAAGACGCGCCATGATGCCGTCGCGAGCATGCCGAATGGCCGACTCGGCCGCCTGGCGACTGATAGCCTGGCCCAATGCCTGAAACAGCACCTCCTGTTCCACCGGTTTGACCAGAAAATCGACGGCGCCGTGCTTCATGGCACGCACGCTCATGGGAATGTCGCCCTTGCCGGTCAGATAAACCACTGGCAGACCGATGCCCGCCTCCGCCATGCGCTCGTGCAATTCGAGTCCGCTCATGCCGGGCATCTGGACGTCGAGCAACAGGCAGCCCGTTTCGGCTAGGGGGGCACGTTCGAGAAAATCACCCGCCGAGGCAAACGCTTCGGCGTTCCAGCCAGCGGATCGAAGCAATCGCGTCAGGCTCCGCCGCACCGCGGCATCGTCATCCACGACAAATACGGTCGCGCTGGCCTGCATCATCGACTGGGTTTCCTGGGCTGATTGTTTCTGCATGGGCCTACCGATCGTGATTCGGACACTTCTTCCGGAACATCCAGTTGTCTTGCAGTATCCCGCAGCCTGGCTATCTTGCAACGCAGGAGTTGGATAACTGCTCAAAAAGCAGTCTGTGCCAGGAATTCTCGCTTAAACCCTTCAACTTGCCTAGCTCCCCTAGTCCTAACGTGGATTACGTCGGCCAGGCCGTGGGCCGACGGCTACTGGTAGAACAGGGGAAATTCGACGGCATCGTCGAGGCTGCGGTCGTCAGGGGGGTTGTGCTTCACCAGCACCAGGGTGCCGCGCATCGGCTGCGGCGAAGGCGCAAAGTGAAGCTCCCCCTCGAACGGCACGCGTTCCCGGGTCATCCACGGCCCGCTGGCCCGGGCGACCCCGCTGGCCACGATGCGGCCCTTGCGGTCATCGAGGTGGATCGGAAAGTCGCCCTCGAAAAACCACGCGCCGGGCGCCCGCCCCCTGACCTTCAAGGGCGAGCGCACCACGCTGCCG
>JBGSTQ010000164.1:0-5599 GCA_041736375.1 Thiobacillaceae bacterium | reverse complement strand
GGCGTGTTCGGCGTCAACGACGGCCTGGTGTCGAATGCGGCGCTGATCTACGGCGTGGCGGGCGCGTCCCCGGAGCCGTCGGTGATCGTGCTGACCGGGGTGGCGGGCTTGCTGGCCGGGGCCTTCTCGATGGCGGCTGGGGAGTATGTCTCGGTACGCTCGCAGCGCGAAATGTTCGAGTACCAGATCGGCCTCGAGCGCGACGAACTGGAAAAGTATCCGCAGGAAGAGGCCGCCGAACTGGCGCTGATCTATGCCGCCAAAGGCATGACGCCGGCAGAGGCGCGACGCGTGGCCGACGCCCTGATGCAGGACCCGGAGCGCGCGCTCGACACCCTGGCGCGCGAGGAACTCGGGCTCAACCCCGACGAGCTCGGCTCGCCCTGGGTGGCGGCGATTTCTTCGTTCTCCGCCTTCACCGCCGGCGCAGCCCTGCCGCTGCTGCCGTTCCTGTTTGGCAGCGGCAGCACCGCACTGATGGAATCGGTAGGGCTGACCGCGCTCGGCCTGTTCGCCGTCGGCGCCAGCATGAGCCTATTCACCGGGCGCCATGCTCTGCTGAGTGGTCTGCGCATGCTCCTCATCGGCTCCGCGGCGGGACTGGCGACCTACGCCATCGGTGCGTGGTTGGGAGTGTCGCTGGGGTGAGAACCATTTACCACCAAGGACGCGAAGGACCGCGACGTAAAGACCCTGGGAATTGCTGCGTCATCGTCGGAAATTTCTGACGCCAAAGATGATTGGGTTGGTTTTACTTAGCGGCCCTTCGCGTCCTTCGCGGTTAAATCAGGTTCAAGTCTGTTCCCACGGTAGTCCATCGAAGCGCCAGCCGTTCTTCGTGCTGCGGTGGCGTGTCTCGTCCATATCGCCCTCGAAGCCGTGCTGCACGTTGTACACCTCGGGAAAGCCCTTTTTCTCCAGATAGCGTCCCGCCTCCGCCGAACGCCGTCCCGAGCGGCAGATAAGCAGCACCGGACGATTCACCGAGGCGGCCTTGCGCGCATGGCCGAGAAAATCCGGATTGATGTCCCAGTCCGGCCCGTCCTGCCAAGCAATGTGGATCGCCCCCACGGGATGGCCGACGAACAGGTATTCGATTTCCGAGCGGCAGTCGATGAACAGCGCCTCGGGATGTATGTTCAAGTAGTCAAAAGTTTCCTTCGGCGTCAGCTGCTTCATCGCGTCCTCCACAGTTCACTTCCTGTCCACCTTAGCAGATCAAGTCCGGGCGCCAAAAAGAAAAGGCCCCGACAAGCGGGGCCCTGAATTCTCTGCAGAGAAAAAGTCAGGCGGCGCAGCGGATCGGACGCCGGGCGCTGAAGCGGGACAGACCAAACAGCCCCGCACCCATCAGCAGCAGCGTGCCAGGTTCGGGGTTGCCAGACGGTGGGACCGGGCTACAGTCATATTTATCACAATAAGCCGTACCCGCCACTTTCAGCAGCTTGAACGCATCTTTCTTGCCATCGTAGGTGTCGTTACTAGCGCTAATCAGCCAGTAACTGGAGTAGGTGCTGTTGGTAATTGTCGTCTTGCCCGCATTCGCATTCCAAGTTTCTTGGGTGCTTCCTTTATCATCCCCTGAAAAATGGTCGATCAACTTCCATCCAGCTAGTTCCATGGCAGCGTCGGTAAAGGTCAGGCCGGTGAGGTTGCCAACACCTAAGCCCGTATAGGCATAAACAGAAAAATCCGAGTCCTTGTATCCCGTATCCTGACTAACCCAACCAAAAGTAACCGCGTTGAGATTTACCTTGTCTCCGGTGAACGTGAACAGGATGGAATCGTTGCGGTCGTTGTTGTCAATCGCGTGTTCGGGAGGGGAGCCCTCGCCACTATCCCCATTTTGAGTACATCCATTTAAAGTCCCGCAATCGTTGTTTTTGACGCCCATGCCGAACCCATTCTGGTCGGTCAGATAGGCTTTTGCTAGCAAGTTAGTGTCACCGGTATTCGCCCAAGCTGTCGCGGTGCCGCCCACGCTACCTGTGTTTACGACCCCGGTTGCCGCCCCGAAGCCCCCATTGGCAGAGGTTACAACGGAGTCACCATGGAATGTCCAGACTTCTGCCGAAGCACCTCCGCTAGCAGCCGCCAATGCCACCCCACAAGCCAGGAGTTTCAACCACTTTCTTGTCGGATTATTGTTCATGCTTCACTCCAGAATTGAATTGGACTTATACGTCCGCTGCTTTTTCAAAGCAAACAGAATGCCAAGAAAAATATAGCCTTATAAATCAAACAACTAAAAAATTGATCGAGAAATCTGCTGACCGAGGTGTAAAGAAATCCGACAGATCCCTAACAAGAATCATAGCCCGCGACCTTGGCGCGCCAATGCCTGCTCCAGATGGGCACGAATTTCAAGATCTTCCGGCGCTCGCAAGGATGCCTCGCGCAGATAGCGCAGGCCCTTCTCGACCTGCCCCTGCTGAACCAGCACCCAGCCCAGCGTGTCGTTGACCTGGGGTTGATTCGGAGCCAGCGCACGGGCGCGCTCCGCATGCTTGAGCGCAGCCGCCTGATTGCCCTGGCGAAGCAGCACGTTGGCCAAATTGTTGTGCGCACGTGCGTCCTTGTCATCCCCTCGAACGAGATCGGCATAAACAGCCCCCGCCTGGGTCATGTCATCCAGCGCCAGCCAGGCTTCGCCGAGCGCGTGCGCAGCCGCCCGATCCGCGGGGTGACGCTGTTTCCAGTCCGCCATCAGCCGGGCGGCCTCGCGCGTCTGGTTCGACGCCATCAGTGCGCCATACAGCCCGAACACACTGTCTCCACCGGCATCGCTGGCGTAAGCCTTGCGATAAGCCTCGACCGCCTCGGCCTTGCGCTGCTGCGCGAGGCGCAGTTCACCCCGTAGCCGCAAAGCATCGGCCGGATTGCCGCCTTGCCCCAGCAGGATCTGGATTTGTTGCTCGGCTTGGTCGTGTTTGCCTTGTTGCGCGCTGAGCCGGGCTTTCAATACCAGCGCGTGCCGATAGGTAGCATCCGCCAACAGCGCCTTGCTGAGGCTGTAGTCCGCCCCCTCCAAGTCACCAATGCGCATCTGCACGATCGCGCCGCGTACCAGCCACGGAGCATTAAAGGACGCAACCTGAGTGAGCCTACGCAGGGTCGTCCGTGCAATTTCGTTGTTACCTACGGCGATATGGCCTTCCGCCAGTGCCAGCAGTGCGCCGGGGTGATTCGGCGCGATTGCCTGCGCGGCCTTGGCGGCCTCGAGGGCCTGCTGGCCCTGTCCGCGGCGAAGATAAATCCCATGCAGCGCCAGTTTGGGGCGTGCATCCTTGCCATGCAGGCTTGCCGCCTTGTCGAGCCAGCGGATGGCTTCGACAGTCTTGCCGGCACCTTCCTCCAGCCTGGCCAGTTCGAGCATTGCATCAAGATGGTTGGGCGCCACCTTAAGAATGCCAAGGTAACGCTGGCGAGCCCTGTCGATTTGACCATCAGCTTCGTCCAGGCGCGCCAGATTGAGGTGCGCCGTGTAGAAATTCGGGGCCGCCTTGATGGCCGCCACATAAGCCGCGCGCGCGCCAGCGCGATCACCCGCGGCCAGTTTGGCCACCCCGAGCAGGTTGCGGGCGGCGATATTGCTTGGCTCGCGCTTGACGACGTCTTCCATGATGTCAACCGCCTGCCTGGCATCGCCCCGCTTGAGCCAGGACAATGCAAGCGGTACACCGGTCTGCGAACTGGCGGGCGCCTGCCTATAGGCACGGGCCAGCGCCTCGAATCCGGCATCCTTCTGACCCGTGCTGAGCAGACTGATCCCCAGTCCGGTCTGAATATCCGGGCTGTCACTCACCTGCGCGGCTTCCTGGAACAGGAGTGCCGCCTTGCCGTGATTGCCTTTTCCCATGTAGGCGGCCCCGAGCATGGATTTGACGCGCGCGTCGTCGGGATAGGCACGCAGAGCGGGTTCGAGCATGGCGATGGCGCGATCATATTGCCGCTCGGCCAGATAAATGCTGCCAAGAAGCTTGCGGGCACCCGCGTCTCTCGGGCGTTTTTCGACATAGGCGCCAAGGTAGGTTTTCGCGCGTTCGAACTCACCCAGTGCGTGGTGCACCAGCCCCCCCAGCAGCTGCAGCTGGTCGCTCGCGGCCAGGAATTCCGGCGATAACTGGGTGAGCGTTTGAGCGGCATCACGCAGCGCCCCACGCGCCGCATCGACGTTCCCCTGACGGCCCCAATACAGCGCGCGCAGGTAGGCGCCTCTAGGGTCGGACGGCGCGTTCTTCTGGAGAAAGTCGATATCGGCCTTGGCTTCGCTGTCACGCTTGAGGTCGAGGTAAATTCCGGCGCGAGCAAGCCGCGCCTCCACGTTGTAGGGTTGAACCTCAAGCGCTCGCCCGTAATCGCGCGCGGCGGTCTGCAAATCGCCCTGTGCGTGGGAAATCGACGCCAGGACGTTGAGCGCATCGCCGCTGCGGGGCGACAGCTGCAAGGCCCGTTGTACAGTATCGCGCGCATCCTGCGGACGGCTTGCATTGAGATGAATCTGCGACTGCAGGGCCAGTGCGCGTGCCTCTCCGCCCTTGATCTGTTCGGCAAGCTTGGCGCTGGTCATGGCGCCGTCGTACTGGCTGAGCGCGATCTGCGCACGGGCGCGCAGCAGCAGCATGTCGAGCCGCGCCTGCTGCGGCAGGCCGTCTGCGCCAAACGTCTCGATCAGAACACGGTATTTCCCCTGATCCAGGTAGGCCTGCGCCTGGTAAACAGCAATCTGCGCGCGCGCCGCGCCCAGTTTCGCGGCGTCCGCAAACACGCGCTCCGCCGCGGCCGGCTCGCCCTTTCGCAAGTAGGCCTGCCCCAGCAGCACCAATGCCGGCAACATGCGTGAATCTTCCTTGAGCGCGTTCTTCAGCTGGATGATGGCGCCGGCGTCATCGCGGCGCTCATAACGTTTGAGCGCATCCTCGTAATAGCGCGACGCATTTTCGGCGGAATCGGCGTGGGCAAGCGGCGCGAGCAGCGCGCCGGTCAACAGGATCGCCAGCAAACGGGGAAGGTGCATTTCGGTATCCACTTTCAGTAATCACAGCTAACAGGCAAGTATCGTACCCGACGACCTCAACGCGTTCATGGGGTCCGCCGAGGTTTTTGCCCTGCCGGGCGTCGAAAACCCATCCCGAATGTCGGTTCGCCGACCTTCAGGAGCCGGCACCCCTACCTTATATAATGCGTGCTTTCTTCCGCCAGGCATTGCCCCATGTCCCGCACCGATTTGCTCCACTCGCTGCTCGCCCAGCGCATCCTCGTTCTCGACGGCGCTATGGGGACGATGATCCAGACCTACAAGCTCTCGGAGGCGGATTATCGCGGCGAGCGCTTCGCCGACTTTCCGCACGACCTCAAGGGTAACAACGACCTGTTGTGCCTGACCCAGCCGCAGATCATCAGCGAGCTGCACAACAAGTACCTGGCGGCCGGCGCGGATATCCTGGAAACCAACAGCTTCAACGCCACCTCGGTTTCCATGGCGGACTACCACATGGAGCATCTGGTGCCGGAGCTCAATTTCACCGCCGCCCGGCTGGCGCGCGAGGCAGCCGACGCGGCGACCGCGCAAAACCCGGCCAAGCCACGCTTCGTCGCC
>JBGSTQ010000084.1:0-2382 GCA_041736375.1 Thiobacillaceae bacterium | reverse complement strand
TCGGCGCGGCGCCGAGCAGCTGAGCGCTGCGCTCGAGCATGCCCTGACGCGCCTGCATCACTGCCGCCTGTGCAACAATTTCAGCGAGACGGAAACCTGCGACATCTGCGCCAACCCGCGCCGCGACAGGCATCAGCTGGCGGTGGTGGAAATGCCCACCGACCTCAACATGATGGAGGCCACGCAAAGTTACGACGGCCTGTATTTCGTGCTGATGGGACGCCTGTCGCCGCTCGACGGCATCGGCCCGCGCGAGATCCATCTCGATCGCCTGATCAGCCGGGCGCTGGACGGCGTGGTGGAGGAGGTGGTGCTGGCGACCAATTTCACTCCCGAAGGCGAGGCCACGGCCCACACCATCGGCGAACTCCTGAAGGCCCGCGGCCTCAAGGTCAGCCGGCTGGCGCGCGGCGTGCCGGTGGGCGGCGAGCTGGAGTACGTGGACAGCGGCACCCTGGCGCAGGCCCTGCGCGACCGGCGGGCAGTTTAATATTCAGGTTTTTTGACCGCGAGGGCGCGAAGGGGACGCGAAGGCCTGGGGGCGCCGCCATTTCTGTCGGGCGGCCTGATCCAGGCTTGAAACGATCGCAGAAGCTGCCGCCAGAGCGGTGCAAACCAGACAACACACCAACCGGACAACACCATGGAACTCAACGCACTGACCGCCCTGTCTCCTCTCGACGGCCGCTACGGCAACAAGACTGCCAGCCTGCGCGACTACTTCAGCGAATACGCGCTGATCAAGTACCGCGTCAGGGTCGAGATCGAATGGCTCAAGGCGCTTGCGGCCGAGCCGGCCATCGCCGAGGTGCCGGCCTTCTCGGCTGAAGCCGTTGTGCTCCTCGACCGCATCGCGGGGGAGTTCTCGGTCGCAGACGCCGAGCGCGTCAAGGCTATCGAGTCGACCACCAACCACGACGTCAAGGCGGTGGAATATTTCCTCAAGGAGCGCACCCAGGGCATCGCGGAAATTGCCTCGGTTTCCGAGTTCATCCATTTCGCCTGCACATCCGAGGACATCAACAACCTGTCGCACGGGCTGATGCTCCGGGACGCGCGCGAAAGCGTCCTTTTGCCGGCGCTGGAGAAGGTCATCGTGCGCCTCTCCGACCTGGCGCACGAACTGGCCGATCTGCCGATGCTGTCGCGCACCCACGGCCAGCCAGCCTCGCCCACCACCGTCGGCAAGGAGCTCGCCAACGTTGTCCACCGTCTGCGCCGTGCCTACATCAACATCGCCGACGTCGAAATCTTGGGCAAGATCAACGGCGCGGTGGGCAACTACAATGCCCATCTGTCCGCCTATCCCGATGTCGACTGGGAACGCTTCGCCCGGGGCTTCGTCAACGGCCTGGGGCTGACGTTCAACCCCTACACCATCCAGATCGAGCCGCACGATGCCATGGCCGAACTGTACGACGCGGTTGCGCGCGCCAATACCGTGCTGATCGACCTCGATCGCGACGTCTGGGGCTACATTTCGCTCGGCTACTTCAAGCAGAAGGTCAAGGCGGGCGAGGTGGGCTCCTCGACCATGCCGCACAAGGTCAACCCGATCGACTTCGAGAACAGCGAAGGCAACCTCGGACTGGCCAACGCGATGTTGCGCCATCTCGCGGAAAAACTGCCGGTCTCGCGCTGGCAGCGAGACCTGACCGATTCGACCGTGCTGCGGAACATGGGCGTCGGCTTCGGCTACAGCCTCCTGGCCTATGAATCATGCCTGCGCGGGCTAGGCAAGCTCGAAGCCAACCCGGCCGCGCTGGCGGCCGACCTCGACGGCAACTGGGAAGTGCTGGCCGAACCCATCCAGACCGTGATGCGGCGCTACGGCGTGGCCAATCCCTACGAACAGCTGAAGGAACTGACCCGCGGCAAGGCGGGCATGACGCGCGAAACGCTGCATGCCTTCATCGATGGCCTGGCGATTCCGCAGGAAGCCAAAATCCGGCTGAAGGCGATGACACCGGCCAGTTACATTGGCAAGGCGGCCGAGCTGGCGAGACAGATCTAGACGGAGTCATCATGTCCGAACACGCGCTTGACGTCGGTCTCGCCGACTTTCAGAAAACCGTCATCGAGGAATCCGCCCGCCGCCCGGTGGTGGTTGACTTCTGGGCACCATGGTGCGGCCCGTGCAAATCGCTGAAGCCGATCCTGGAAAAACTCGCCGCCGAGTATGGCGGCAAGTTCCTGCTCGCCAAGATCAATTCCGATGAAAACCAGGAACTGGCCGCACGCTACGGCGTGCGCGGCATCCCCAGTGTCAAGGCCTTCGCCGACGGCCAGCCGGTCGACGAGTTTTCCGGAGCGATCCCGGAAAGCGAGGTACGCGCCTTCCTCGACCGGCTGATCCCCAGCCCGGCCGACGCAATGCGCCAG
>JBGSTQ010000066.1:0-1601 GCA_041736375.1 Thiobacillaceae bacterium | reverse complement strand
TTTCCCCTTCTTCCCGATGCCCGCCCAACCGGCTCCGGCCAAGGCCCCCGCTCCCGCACAGGCCGCCCCGATGACCTACCCGTTCTTCCCGATGCCCGCCCAAGCGCCGGCTCAGGCCGCGCCGATGCCGATGCCTTTCTTCCCGATGCCGGCTCAGTCCGCTCCCGCGCCAGCCCCTGCACCCGCCCAGCAACAAGCGCCTGCCCCGGCTGGCGTTCCTTTCGACCCCATGATGTGGTTGCAGATGTTGGGCACCCCACCGGCACCGACAGCCCCCAGGTAAGCGCTCAGGCTTCCTGTCGCCCCGCCTTGCGGGGCGCCGTCTTTTGCCTACCGGCCATTTGATGTCGAGAAGAATCCTGACCTTGAGCTTGCTGGCCCTGGCCGCACTGGTTGCAGGCGCCTGGGTCGCGACGATGCGTTACGCCCCGCAAGCGGTCGCCCCCCAGGCCGTCGCCCCGCTGTGGCAAATGCAGTTTGCGGATTTGCAGGGTCAGCCTCAGCCCATGTCACAATGGCGCGACCAGGTGCTGGTGCTGAATTTCTGGGCAAGCTGGTGCGCGCCGTGCCGCGAGGAAATGCCGGATTTCGAATCCTTGCGTCAGCAATATGCAAATAAAGGCGTCGAATTTGTCGGCATCGCCATCGATAACAAGGAGAACGTGTCGAAGTTCATCAAGTCGATGCCTGTCACCTACCCTATCCTGATCGGCGAAGGCGCGGCTCACTCCCTGGCGCGCCAACTCGGCAATTCCTCCGGCGCCCTGCCCTTTACCCTGGTGATCGACAGAACTGGAAAAATCGTGCTGTCGCATCTGGGGCGGCTGTCGCGCGAACAACTCGACGCGACCCTGAGTGGATTGCTCGCATAATTGTCCTTTAGCGTCAATATCTGGACAATTTACTTCCATTTGCTGCAAACTTGCCGCCATGACGATCAAACGAACTAGCCGAACCGCGTCCAAATCGGCCTCGATTCTGCATCCGCATGTGCTGGTTCTGCACGGCCCCAACCTGAATCTTCTGGGCAGTCGCGAACCGAAGCATTACGGCCTGGCGACGCTTGACGACATCGACCGCGCACTGGTCAGCCGCGGCGAGTCCGTGGGTGCCCAGGTCGAAACCTTTCAGCACAATCACGAAGGCGCGCTGATCGAGCGGGTTCATCAGGCCGGTCGCGATCACGTCGATTTCATTCTCATCAACCCGGCGGGTTACACCCACACCAGTGTCGCCCTGCGCGACGCGCTGGCGGCGGTCGCCATCCCCTTCGTCGAAGTCCATCTCTCCAACATTCACGCGCGCGAAAGCTTCCGCCACCACTCGTATTTTTCCGACCTCGCCGTCGGCGTGGTGTCCGGGCTGGGCGCGCACGGCTACGAACTGGCGCTGGAATTCGCCCTGCGCCACCTTCAGAACAGGACCCCCCATGGATCTCAGAAAACTGAAAAAGCTCATTGACCTGGTCGAAGCCTCCGGCATCGCCGAACTGGAAATCACCGAAGGCGAGGAAAAGGTCCGCATCGCCAAGAGCATCGCCGGCGCGCCGATGATGATGGCCCACGCACCGCAAATGATGCATGCCCCGGCGCCCGCTGCCG
>JBGSTQ010000036.1:0-3188 GCA_041736375.1 Thiobacillaceae bacterium | reverse complement strand
GTCGCGCCCTTCCGCAGCCACTGCGCCAGCTGCCATGACACCACGCTGCCGCACCCGCCCAACTTCCTGCACGGCAGCGCGGCCGAGGTCGAAGCCAAACTCGAGCACTGCGCCGAGCGCATGTTCGTGCGCCTGAGCATGGCAGGCGTGCCGGAAGCCAGGCGCAGCAAGCCGCCGATGCCGCCGGCCGCCGCACTTACCAGCCGTGGCATCGATTCCTCGCACTGGGCCGTCTCGCCCGAACTCGACGTGCTGAAACGCCTGGTCTCCAGCCGCCTGCACGGTAGCGATCCGGCCAGCCTGATGCGGCAGCCTTACACGCAGCTGCGTCCCTGCCTGCCGCCATCCAGCCATCCGGAGTACGCGCGATGAGCACAACCGAGGCCCGCTGTTCCGGCTGCCGATTCTTCCTGTGGGCAGTGCTGGCCCTGCTCGCGCTCGGTGCACTGGGTGCCGCGATCCGCTTTCTGCCCGACCGCCCTGTCGCCTACGACGATCCGGTCGAACATTTCAAGTACGGCTCCACCGGCGGCGAGCGCAACATGGGCTTTCCCTACTGGCTGTTTCAGGTGCTGCCCGAGGTCTGCCCCGACCTGCTGCCTGGCAAGGGCTACGAATCGCTCGGCTTCATCTTCGAGGACGGCCGCGACCTGCCGGTGGGCATGTCGCAGCGCCGGCACATGGGCATCGACCGCGTGTTCCTCAACTGCGCGGTGTGCCACAGCGCCACCGTGCGCACCGCGCCCGACGCCAGACCCCTGCTGGTCGCCGGCATGCCAGCCAACCAGCTCGACCTGATGGGCTTCCAGAAATTCGTCCAAGCCTGCGTCAACGACCGCCGCTTCACCCCGGTGCAGGTGGTGCCGCGCATCGCGGAGAAAGCAGGCGGCCTCGGCCTGCTCGACAGGCTTGTCATCTATCCGCTCGGCATCCACCTGATGCGCGACGGCGTCGCCGGCCTGCTGGGGCGCCTGCGTTTCATCCACCAGCAGGCCGACTGGGGACCGGGGCGGGTCGACACCTTCAACTCGGCCAAGGCGATTTTCGGCGTGCCGTTCGAGCAACTGGCGCCGGAGGAACTCGTCGGCGTATCGGATTTTCCGGCGATCTGGAACCAGGGCAAGAAACAGGGCATGCAGCTGCACTGGGACGGCAACAACAGCCGCGTCGAGGAACGCAACCTGTCGGCCGCCTTCGGTACCGGCGCCACGCCGAAGCTGATCGACCATGCCGCCATCGCGCGCATCGAAGCGTGGATCGCCACCGCCACGCCGCCCGCATTCGACAAGCATTTTCCGATCGATCGCGCGCTCGCCTCGCGCGGCGCAGAAATTTATGCGCAGCACTGCGCCGCCTGCCACGGCAAGAGCGGCAGCGATTTTTCCGGCGAGTACGTCGGCAAGGTCACGCCTATCGCCGCCATCGGCACCGACCGCGGACGTCTGGATTCCTACACGCTGCAACTCGCGCAGAACCAGGGCATGCTGTATTCGGCCGACCCGAATCGCCGCTTCCGCCATTTCCGCAAGACCTGGGGCTACGCCAACGCCCCGCTCGATGGCATCTGGCTGCGCGCCCCCTACCTGCACAACGGTTCGGTGCCGACGCTGTGGGACCTGCTGCAACCCGGGTCGCAGCGCCCAACAACCTTCTACCGCGGCAATGACCTGTACGACCCAAAGCGCCTTGGTTTCGTAACCGGCCAACCCACCGCAAACGGCAAGACCCTGTTCGCCTTCGACACCACGTTGCCGGGCAATGGCAACACCGGCCATGACGGCGCGGCCTACGGCACCTCGCTGCCGGATGCCGACAAATGGGCCCTGCTGGAATACCTGAAGACGTTTTAGGAGCCCGCCATGAAGACGTTCTGCCGCTGTCCGCTCTGGCTGAAAACAATCGGCATCGTGGTGCTCGTCCTCGCCGTCATCCTCGGCTTCATCGGCTGGGACCGCTTTCTGCGCGACCACGGCGCAACGCAGTTCGACAATCCGGATGACCGCTTCAAGTACGGCTCGTTCGGCGCCGAAAACGATGCCGGCATTCCCTACTGGATTTTTTACGTGCTGCCGCGCGTCTTTCCCGACAAGCTGCCCAAACCCGGCATCGGCTATGCGAGCTTCGGCGTGGTGTGGGAGGAAGGCCAGGAACTGCCGGTGGGTTTCTCCAAGCGGCGCATCGGCTTCGATCGCGTCGCCAACACTTGCGCGGCCTGCCATGTGTCGAGCTATCGGACGCAACACGACGAAACGCCGACCTTCGTCGTCGCCGGCCCCAACCATACGCTCGACCTCGAGGCCTTCTTCCGCTTTCTGGTCGACTGCGCGAAGGACCCGCGCTTCAACGCCGACACCCTGATGGCCGAGATCAACCTCGCCGCCGACCTCGACCTGATCGACCGCCTGGCCTACCGCTATCTCATCATCCCGATCACCAAAAAGCGCCTGACCGAGCGCGAAGGCCAGTTCCAGTGGATCTACCGCCACGACTTTCCGGAATGGGGACGCGGTCGCGACGACGCGATGAACCTGACCAAGTACTTCATGATCCGCTGGCCGATGGATGACAGCTTCGGCCCGACCGATATGCCCTCGGTATGGAACCTGAGGAAATACCAGCCGGAAAAGGGCCACCGCATGAATTTTGCCGGCGACTCGCACGATCCGTACTCCGTCGTCATCGATTCGGCGCTGGGACTGATGGGCGCGGAACCGAAGAACAAGGCTGACTTCCTAGGCCACATCGACTGGCTGGTCGATTATCTGCAGAACAAGCCAGCGCCGAAGTACCCCTTCCCCATCGACACCGCCCGCGCCGCTCAGGGCAAGGTGGTGTTCGATGTCAACTGCGCCGTCTGCCATGCCAGCGCGCGCACTGGCACGGTGATTCCATTAAACGAAATCGGCACCGACCGCGGCCGCATCGACACCTGGGGCAAACAGGCGGCGATCGAGGCCAACCAGGTGGTCAGCGACATGGGCATCCAGCGCAAAGGACTGGTCGAAGCTCCGCTGACCGGGTATGTCGCGCAGTTCCTCGATGGCATCTGGCTGCGCGCGCCCTACCTGCACAACGGCTCGGTGCCGACCCTCGCCGACCTGCTGACGCCACCCGCGCAGCGGCCGCAAGTGTTCTGGCGCGGCTACGACGTGTACGACCCGGTACGGGTCGGCTTCGTCGTCCAGGGC
>JBGSTQ010000023.1:0-12513 GCA_041736375.1 Thiobacillaceae bacterium | reverse complement strand
CGGCAGGCTCGGCTTCATCAGCACCACGGCGCGTGCGCCAAGCGCGCGCCGTGTGGCGAGCAGGGTCAGGTGGGTGGCATGCCCCGCGCCCACGACCAGGTCGGGTCTGGACAGATCACTGGAGGGCAGGCGTTTCAGCAGCAGCGCCTGCAGGGCGCGCCGGACGGACAGGGCGGGGAGGGTGACGATCGCGGTGGACGTGGTGCGCGCCAGCGCCTCGGCCAGCCCCAGTGACTGATTGACGTGCCCGGGTTTGCCGTCGCTGACGATCCAGACGACCAACTCCAGACGGTGAACCGCTGTTTCAGCCAACGGCAGTCTCCGCCTTGACGACGCGCACGCTCAAACCTTTGCCTTTGCAGGTGGTTTCACGATGACAGGAAAGGTGTCGAGCGAAAAGCGGGAGCGTTTGAATCATGTCGGCTACGCAGGCGCTGCATGAAGTCAGGTGCGCGAAGTGTAAACCATCCCGGGGTGGCCAGCCGGCGGGCGCTTATGCGGGTTAAAGGGATTCCGTCCACCCGCGTTGCAGTGCGGCCTGCCAGCGATACGGCGCGGGATCAATGACCGGCGTCACGCCTTCCATCAGATCCACCAGCAGTTCGGCCGAGGCCGGCGCCATCGTCACCCCGTAGCGGAAATGCCCGGTGTTGACGAACACATTGTCGAAATCGGGATGGCGGTCGATGACCGGGATATTGTCCGGTGATCCGGGGCGCAGGCCGGCCCAGTGCTGTACCGGTTGTGCATCCGCCAGCGCGGGCAGCAGTCCGGCCGCTTCGGCGTGCAGGCGCTGGCGCGTGGCATTGTCGGTCGATTTGTCGAATCCGGCATCCTCCAGGGTGCTGCCCACCAGAACATGGCCATCCCGGCGGGGGATGAGGTACAGCCCGCTGCGGTACAGAATCATATCGAGCACGCGAGGTTCGAGCTTGAACAGCAACATCTGGCCGCGTATCGGACGCAGGTTCGGCACGCCCCGCAGGCCCGGCAGACCCAGTCCCGACCACGCCCCCGTTGCCAGCACGAACTGGTCTGCCGCAAACGACCCCTGCGCGGTGCGGACCGCTACGACTTGACCTGCTCGCGTGATGACCGTTTCGGCTGCACAGAAGGGGTGGATCACCCCGCCCAGCCGCACAACGGCCTCGCGCAGGGCCGCCACCATCCGAGGATTACGGACCTGGGCGATATCGGGCAGCCAGATGGATGGGCGGTTATCTGTGTGCTCAAACCGGGCCGCCAGACCATGCGCGGCGCACCAGGCCAGTGCCGCATCCGGCGGGTCGATCCCCAGCACGCGCATCCCGCAGCGCCAGAATTCGGCGATGCGCCCAGACGTCGACTCGATGTCGGCGACCCAGTCCGCATACGTCTTCATCGAACGCAAGGCCAGCGCGGAAACCGCTTCGGCGTAATCCCACGGCAGCAGCGGCGACAGGATTCCGCCTCCCGCCCAGGACGATTCGGCGCCGACCTCGCCGCGTTCCAGCAGCGTGACCCCATGACCGCGCTTGAGCAGGGCAAGCGCCGCACTCAGTCCGGATACGCCCGCGCCGAGAACAAGCACGGACGTCTTCGGTCCCGCCGCACCCGGCTCAGGCATGGGTCGTCCCTACAACTAAAGTTGTATAGATACGCCCCCGACGGAGGAGCAAGCTGACCCCCACAAACAACCAAGAGGGGGAGGGGAAAATGGACAGGCGTGGATTCACACTGGTGGAACTGCTGGTTGTGCTGGCGGTGGGGTCGATTTTATTGACGATTGCCATTCCCGGCTATGCATTTCTGGTGAACGGCAGCAGGCTGACGGCCGCGACCAATGATCTGGTTTCTGCCCTGCACCTGGCGCGCTCCGAGGCGATCAAGCGGGGGCTGCGGGTGACGATCTGCAAAACCAGCAGCCCCACAGCCGCAACCCCCACCTGCGATACCACCGCCAGCTGGCAGCAGGGCTGGCTGGTGTTTGCCGATGGTGGAACAAAAGGGGTGATTGATTCAGGCGACCCCGTGCTGTGGGTACAGGGTCAACTTTCCAGTGAAGCCAGCATCACGACCAGCAACTACAACAGCTATATCAGCTATCTGCCCAGCGGACGAAGCCAGGGATCCAATGGACTGGCCAATGGCACGCTGCGCATTTGCGTGGCGGGCAACCGGCGCGACATCATCATCAACTCCACCGGTCGTCCCCGATTGAGCTCCGCTACCTGTTGATTGGCATCCCGGACTCAAGTTAAACGCATTCGCGACGTTAAGCATCGTGGGCTCCTGAAGGCGATGGGGGGAGGGGCGGGCCGTTCGTAAACCCAATCCCGCCATTCGTCATCCAGCGCTGGACATCCCCGGCCCACCTTTTTAACGTGGAAGTGTGAAATGCGAGAACCTGAACACCATGGCTGACGCCCCGGTCGCAACGCGCGGTTTTACCCTGATCGAGCTGCTGGTGACGCTCAGCATCGCCGCCATATTGCTCGCGGTCGCCGTGCCGAACTTCATCACCTTCGTGCAGAACAATCGTTTGGTTAGCCAAGCCAATGACTTTGTCACCATGCTGAATTACGCCCGCAGCGAGGCGGTCAAGCGAAACCAACGAATAACCGTCTGCAGCCGGGCATCGGATACATCCTGTGCCGGCACGACTACCTGGGACAGCGGTTTGCTCGTTTTTGTCGATACCAACGGGGATGGAGTGGTTGATGGGGGTGAGGATGTCCTGCAGGTCAGGCAGGCTCTGGAAAGCGGCAATACGCTCCGGGGTCCGCGCACACGTGTCACCTACCAATCCACGGGCTTCAGCCCCGGCTTCAATGGCACCTTCAGGTTGTGTGATTCGCGCGGGACAGCAAACGCCCGGAGAATCATTGTCTCCCTGCAGGGGCGTGTGTCTACCGGTGGAGTGACAGCATCATGTCCTTAAACAAGAAACAGTCTGGCTTTACCCTGCTTGAAGTTCTGGTCGCGATCGTCGTGCTCTCGCTCGGGCTGCTTGGCCTCGCCGGGTTGCAGGCCGCCACTCTGCGCAACAACCAGATTGCCTACTACCGTTCCATCGCCATCCAGCAGACCTATGACATGGCCGACCGGATACGGGCCAATCAGGCAGGAGCAGCAGCGTATGCACTGGGGACCGGTGTCGATAATGGTTGTGTCAGCAGTGCGTGCAATCCCCAGGACATGGCGGAAACGGATATCTTCCAATGGAACAACAACACTGCCCGCATGCTGCCCGGTGGCGGAGGCGTTGTGGCGGGTGCCGGCGGCGGGAGTTTCGATATCACGGTTTCCTGGAACGAAAACACCGAGGCTGGCAGCACGGCACAGCAATTCGTGACGAGGGTGGTGCCATGAGCAATAAACCCCTTTTTTCCCGCCATGGTGGGCCAGGCGTGCGTGACGGTCGCCCGACCCCGACAAGCCAGCGAGGCCTGACGCTGGTCGAGTTGCTGGTCGCAATGACCCTTGGGCTGCTGATCCTTCTCGCTATCAGCTCGATCTACATCGGCAGCCGGCAAACATTCCGGATGCAGGAAGAAAATGCCCGCCTACAGGAATCCGGGCGCTATGCGCTGGAAGTGCTCGGACGAAGCATCCGCCAGGCCGGCTTCTGGAATATGCCCATCAGCCCGGTTGCCACCGGAACGGCATTTGTCGGCACCGCGATCACCGGGGTCGACGGCGGTGCCGGAGCGGATACGGTCACTGTCCAGTACGATGGCCTGGCTGGAGACCGCGACTGCGAGGGCAATACGCTTGCGGCGAATGCTGTCGTCCAGGATGCCTACCGCCTCAACAGTGCCCAGCTTCAGTGCGATGGAAACGCGGACGGCACGGTCGATCACCAGGCATTGGTTGCCGACATCGAAAACGTACAAGTTCTTTATGGTATCGACACCAATGCCGATCAGTCTGCCGATCGCTATGTGGCCACGCCTGCGAACTGGGGCCAGGTGGTCTCCGCCCGGGTCTGCGTCCAGGCACGTTCGGCCAACAGCGTTAACAACGCGCCGCAGACCTTTCTGAATTGTGGTGGTGCCATGGGAACGCTTACCGGTGCGGCTGCCTTTACTACGGCGGCGGCAGGGGATTTTCGTCTGCGCCGCTCGTTTGTCGCGACGTATAACTTGCGCAACCGCGTCAACCTCGTGCCATGAACATGAATAACGCAGCCACCCTTCGTCCGGGCCGCCGTCAGCGCGGTGCCGCCCTGCTGACCGGCCTGATCTTCATGGTCATCCTGACCCTGCTCGGCATCACCGCCGCGCGCATGGCCGGACTCGAAGAACGCATGTCGGGCAACATGCGCGACCGCTCGCTGGCCATGCAGGCTGCCGAGATGGCGTTGCGCGATGCCGAGCGGGACATTCTCGGAGTTGCCGGGGGCTCCACCCGAGCTCCGGCCATTTCAGGCCTGACCAATTTCGTGCCTGCCTGCACCAATGGGCTCTGTTACAACGGGGTGGCGGGCTATGGCTCGCCGGTCTGGACCACCGTCAGCATGACCGCGGCCCCCAGCGTCGAGTATGGAGCGAACACTGCCGCCGACCCGACCGATATCGACGACGTTTCGGCGGCACCTCGCTACCTCATCGAAGGCATCCGCAAGACCCCGCCGGGTGGCGGAGAGGATTTCTATTACCGGATTACCGTACGTGCAGTAGGCGCCAATCCCAACACGGTGGTATGGCTTCAGGAAATATTCAAACCCTGATGCCTGATGCAATGGAGAACAATCATGTTTAAGCCCTGCCAGTCTCTTCTGAAGTTCATGCCGCTGGCCTTGCTGGCCTTCGCCCCGCTACACGCGAACGCCCTGACGCTGGCTCAGGAGCCCTTGTTCCTGACCGGCAGCGTACAGCCGCAGGTCATGCTCGATATTTCCAAGGATCAGCAGCTCTACAAGCGGGCCTATAACGATTACTCCGATCTGGATGGCGACGGGCAGCTAGAAACCACCTACAAGCACAGCATCGACTATTACGGCTATTTCGACCATCACAAGTGTTACACCTACAGCGGCGGTATCTACGTACCCGCATCCGTAACGACGGACAAATACTGCTCGGGCCAGTGGAGCGGCAACTTCCTCAACTGGGCCACCATGACGCGCATGGATTCGGTGCGCAAAATACTCTATGGCGGCAAGCGCTCCACCGATAGCAGCACCGATACCGTCCTGGAACGGGCCTACGTCCCCCCTGACGCCCATTCCTGGGCCAAGTATTACAACGGCGACGACATCGACCAACTCACGCCGTACAACCCACCCATCAACCCCACCAAGATCGAGACCAGCGACTCCAACAACAGCGCGGGAATTGGCACTGGCCTGAAGAAATTCAGGGTCGGCAGCAACACGACCTCCTTCTCGGTGGGTGACCAGGTCGTCATCAGGGATCACGACGACGATGACAACTACATGATCGGAGCGGTCAGCTGCGTGGATGGAACGGGCATCAATATGTACAACACCATCGCGGCCAACGCCAATGTATGCGATGGATCCAAGGACGAGATCGCCGTGGTGGTTGAGAAAACAGGCGGAACGACGGGGGGTACCAACAAGGAATGGGATATCTACAATTACACCCAGACCGGCATCACCATCTGCAACACCACCCTGGGCAGCAGCTCCGGGGCCAATGCGCTTTCCCAGACCAACACCAACCCGCCCCTGATGCGCGTTGCCAAAGGCAACTTCGCCCTGTGGGCGGCAAACGAGCGCTGGCAGTGTCTGTGGCGCAATGAATCCAGTTCCCCCGGGGAGGACACCGGCAGCCTGACGGGCGCGACCCGCACCAACGGCAACCGCGCCGCCATCACCGGACTCTATGCCAGCAGCCTCGGACCCAATACCAGCAGCGCTGCCGGGAAGATCAATAACGCGCCCAGCGGCTACGGCGATTTCAACGTCAGGGTCCGCGCTTGCGTGAGCAGCCTGATCGGCAAGGAAAAATGCCAGGCGTATCCGGGTACGGATGGCGTTGCCGGCAATTCGGACGACACCTACAAACCCATCGGCCAGCTTCAGGTCTATGGCGACACCGACCAGATCCAGTTCGGCCTGATGACGGGCAGCTACACGAAGAATATTTCCGGCGGCGTATTGCGCAAGAACGTCGGCACCTTCACCGACGAAGTGAATACGAACACGTATGGCACCTTCACCTCCACGGTGGGCATCGTCAAGACGCTGGACCGGATGCGCCTGTATGGCTACAGCTACTCGGATGGCGTGTACAACACTGCCGACAACTGTCCCTGGCAGTTGACCAGCATTACCGAAGGGTCCTGCTCCACCTGGGGCAATCCCATGGCGGAGGTGTATTACGAATCGCTGCGCTATTTTGCCGGGAAGACCCCGATCTACAACTACACCAACTCGGGCAGCAAGGATGATGTTCTGGGGCTGCCGCAACCGTCATGGACGGCCTCTCTCAGCAACACCAATTACTGCGCTCCGCTCAACGCTCTGGTGTTCAACGCCAGCGTCTCCACCAATGATTTCGACCTGGCGGGCACCGCCATGACCCACATCAACAGCGGCTCCTCGGCAGCGACTTTGGCCAATCTGGTGGGGTCGGGCGAAGGGATCGCGGGCGGCAGCTATTTCGTCGGCGCCAACGGCAGCGTCAACAACGAGTTGTGCAGCGCCAAGACGGTTGGCAACCTGGGCAGCATATACGGCATCTGTCCGGAAGGCCCCACCTTGGCGGGTTCCTACCTGTTGCCGGGCATGGCTTACCATGCGCGTACCAACCGGATCCGTACCGATCTGACCGTGCCTGCCACGGACACCCGGTCGCTCAAGGTGGCCACCTATGGTGTGCAACTGGCCACCAATGTGCCCCAGGTGCGTGTCGCGCTGCTGGGCGAAACCCAACCCCGGGTTGTCATCCAGCCAGCCTACCGGCTTTTCAATACCGCGCCCCAGGGCGGCGGCGCCCTGGTGGACATGAAGATCGTCAACCAGACTGCCACCAACACCACCGCGAGCGGCATGCTCTATCTCAACTGGGAAGACAGCGAGCAAGGGGGCGACTACGATCAGGACGTATGGGGGGTGCTCACCTATTGCCTCACCACGGTGGCCGATGGCTGCGGAACCGGGACCTCTGCCAACAGGGTTTATTTGACCACCAAGATCATTGCCGAATCGACTGGCAGCGGCCAGGGATTTGGCTACATCATCAGCGGCACGACTCAGGACGGTCCTCACTTCCATTCCGGTATCGAGGGATTTAGCTTCACCGATCCAACCAGCATCAGCGTGACGGGAGGCTCAGGCCACATCAATGCAAGTGGCGGGTGCAACGGCTGTCAGCTCAGTGACGCGCCCTCTATGGCCACCTTCACCCTGGGCAGCAACACCGCGAGCGCCCTCAAGGACCCCCTGTATTACGCTGCCAAGTGGGGCGGCTTCACCGATGTTGACAAGGATGGGACGCCCAACGCGCAGGCGGAATGGGATATTCTGAAAACCGATGGCAGCCCCGGATCGGACGGTAACCCCGACAACTATTTCCTGGTGAGCAACCCGCTGGGGCTGGAAAGATCGTTGAACGCGGCCTTTCTCAAGATCCTGAAGGATTCGTCGGCCTCCGCCGTGGCGACCAACTCCTCGTCCCTGAATACCGGCAGCCGCATCTACCAGGGACGTTTCAGCAGCAGTTCCTGGAGCGGCCAGTTGCTGTCGTACCGACTGGACAACACCACCGGCAACGTGCTTTCAGCCAGCACGCCTCCGCCCAACTGGGATACGTCCGAGACACCTTATCCTGAATGGGATGCGGGTCAGAAAATCAATGCACAGCTTCCTGGCGATCGCCTGATCCTGACTATGGGTTCCGGGGGAAGTGGCGCAGATTTCGCCTATGCCAACCTGAGTTCCGGCCAAAAGTTCTTCGTCGATCGGGATGCCTATTCCAATCTGGATGACTGTGGACTTGAACGCGTGGCCTATCTTCGAGGTGATTCGGCGAAAACAGGTTCGGGAACATTCACCTGCGCCTCGGGCAACTCGATTTTCAGGTTCCGCACCCGCAGCGTCAGCGTATTGGGCGACGTGATCAACTCCAACCCGGTGTTCGTCGGTCCTCCCGCGGCGGGTTATGCCGATGCCGATCACCCGGGCTACGCGGCGTTCCAGGCCAATTTCAAGGACCGCAAGCCAGTCGTTTACGTCGGGGCCAACGACGGCATGCTGCATGGCTTCGATGCGTCGATCGACACAAACAACGAGCCAACTGCCGATGCCGGCAAGGAGGTTCTGGCGTATGTGCCGTCCATGGTCTACGGCAACCTGAGCCGGTTGACTGACAGCAATTACTCTGCCAATGGCAATCATCGCTACTTCGTCGATAGTTCACCGATGGTGGCCGATGTCTGCACGGAAAACTGCGCAACCGCTGCAAGCGCCGTGTGGAAAAGCATACTGGTGAGCGGGCTCGGCGCGGGCGGCAAGGGATTCTTTGCGCTGAACGTCACCAACCCCGATGTGGCGGCGCAGAACGGTGCCAACACGCCGCAGTTCAACGTGGGGAACGCGGCCAACCTGGTGCTGTGGGAGTTCAAGGACGATGCCGACCTGGGTTATACCTTCAACAATTCGCCCACCAAGCTGAACAACAACCAGGCCAAGCAGATAGCGAAATTTGAAAATGGCCGCTGGGGGATGGTGCTGGGCAACGGCTATAACAGCGTCAACGGCAAGGCGGTGCTGTATGTGTTGTTCGTCAACGGTCCGACCGGTACGGGTGGAGTATGGCAGGCAGGCGGTGTGGACTATGTGCGGATCGAAGCCGACGCAGGGCCCAATAATGGCTTGTCCGCGCCTGTGCCCTTCGATGCGGACGGGGACGGTCTGGCCGATACGGTGTATGCCGGCGACCTCAAAGGCAATATGTGGAAGTTCGACCTGAGCAGCGCAAGTGCCGCCAGTTGGACCAGCGCGAGCCTGGTGTATGTTGCCGAGGATGCCTTGGGCAACCGCCAGCCGATCGTCAACGCGCCGGAAGTGACCTTGCATCCCACCTCAGGAAAAATGGTGCTGTTCGGCACCGGAAAATTCCTCGAGTCGGGTGATACGACCTCGACTTCGGTGCAGACCTTCTATGGTGTCTGGGACAACGGCTCCACCGTGGGGGGGCGCAGCGCGCTGGTTCCCCAGACCATCTCCACGGTCTCGGTACCGCAGGCGAACCCGCTGAATCTGACCCCGCCGCCAGCCGACGTGGATTACCGCATTGTCACGAAAGGCTGTGGTACCTCGCCTGCGTGTCCCACCACGCCGCAAGGATGGTATGTCGACCTCCCGACCACGGGTGAAAGGGTGACGGGCACGCCCAAACTGGTTTCAGGAAACGTCTTCTTCAACACCTTCATCCCATCGGTCTCGCCTTGCGAGTTTGGAGGAACGGGTTGGCTGATGACCCTGAATTACCTGACGGGCGCGATGCCTTCGCCCGGGGTCTTCGATTCGAACAAGGATGGGAAGATCGACAGTTCCGACACACCCGTCAGCGGCGCCCAGATCGGCGCGGCGCTGGGCGGCACGACGCTGATCAAGGGCTCTGGCGCAGTCACGACCGGTGTCGGCGTGTCGTCCACCACCGAGGGCAAGACGCCGACGGTGCTGATCAACTTCGGTGCCGGGTCGCGTGGCCGGATTACCTGGCGCGAGATTGTTCAATAAGGGGATGGGCCATGACAAGCATTGAGCAAACCTGCCACAAGCGACCTTGCCAGTCGCGGGGCCGACAGACGGGCATGACCCTGATCGAACTGATGATCGTGGTGCTGATCATCGGCATCCTGGCGGCCATCGGGTATCCGAATTACACGCAGTATGTACAACGGGGGAATCGGGCGGAGGCGCGATCAATTCTGCTGGAGGTTTCTCAGTTCCTGGAGCGGAATTACACCTTGGCAAACCGCTACGACCAGACGAGTGGGGGGGCGGCGATAACGCTTCCCTTCACCGCATCACCAAAGACAGGAACCGCGAAATACAACGTGACGGTGAATTTTCCTGATACGCAGTCGTTCACATTGAGTGCTGCACCGACCGGAGTGATGACCGGCGATGCTTGTGGCACGTTGACGCTTACAAATACTGGCACCCGCGGGGCGGGCGGGAGTGTCGCGGACTGCTGGGGAAGATAAACCTGACCTGGGCCACCGACTTCTAGCCCAATCCTTTCGGCAAGGCGAACGCAACTTTCTCCTGGGCCCCGTCAAGGTTCTCCACCGAGCCGATACCTAACTGACCCAACTTTTCGATCACCTCGCGCACCAGGATTTCCGGTGCCGAGGCCCCGGCGGTCAGACCGACCCGCTCCCTCCCTGTCACCCATTCCGCCTTGATCTCGCTGGCGTTGTCGACCATGTAGGCCGGCACGCCCAGATTCTCGGCGACCTCTCTCAGCCGGTTGGAATTCGAACTGGTCGGCGAACCGACCACGAGCACCACGTCGCACTGCGGCGCCAGCGCCTTGACCGCGTCCTGGCGGTTTTGCGTGGCGTAGCAGATGTCGTCCTTTTTCGGTCCGACGATATTGGGAAAACGCGCGCGCAGGGCCTCGACCACGCGCGCGGCGTCGTCCACCGACAGCGTGGTCTGGGTGACGTAGGCGAGTTTATCCGGATCGCTCACCTGCAGGCTGGCGACGTCATCCGGGGTTTCGACCAGGTACATGCCGCCCTGCGACTGCCCAAGGGTGCCCTCGACCTCGGGGTGGCCCTTGTGGCCGATCATGATTATTTCGAGTCCCTTCTCACGCATCTTCGTGACTTCGACATGCACCTTGGTGACCAGCGGACAGGTGGCGTCGAACACGTTCAGCCCACGCGCCTCGGCTTCGGTACGCACGGCCTGCGAGACGCCGTGGGCGCTGAAAATGACGGTGGCGCCAGTGGGCACTTCGGACAATTCCTCGACGAAAATCGCGCCCTTGGCCTTGAGGTCGTTGACGACGAAGGTGTTGTGGACGACTTCATGCCGCACGTAGATCGGCGCACCGAATTTTTCCAGCGCACGTTCGACGATGGCGATGGCGCGATCGACTCCGGCGCAGAAGCCGCGGGGATTGGCGAGAAGGATGGTGGGCGTCATGGGGTGTCTGTCGCTTTGTGGATGGCCTGAACTTCGACTTCGAACTCGATCGGCAGGTCCGCCAGCGGATGATTGAAGTCCACCTTGAGTTCGTTCTGGCCAATCTCGAGGATATGGCCCGCAACGGTCTGGCCGTTGGGCATGGAAAATTCGACCAGGCTGTCGACCTCGAACGTCATGTCGTCGGGCAGATCGCTTTTCGGCAGGGTCTGCACCAGCTCGGGCTGGCTCGATCCGAAAGCCTGCCAGGGGTCGAGCAGGAATACATGGCGTTCGCCGGGATGCAGTCCGATCAGCCATTGCTCGAGCATGGGCGCGAGCGTTCCGTCGCCCAGCGTCAGCATATCGGGCTCGGCCTCATCGAAATTGGAAATGATTTCGGTGCCGTTGCGCAGGCGGATCGCATAGCGCAGGCTGAGGGTGTCGCCCTGATCGACTGTGCGATCAGTCATGGGCCTTGGCCCCGCCGGGCTTGCCACGCAGGCTGTCCCAGATCAGCAGGGCGGCGCCGACCGAGATGGCGGAGTCGGCGACGTTGAATGCGGGCCAGGAAAAGCTCCTGTAGTGGAAATACAGGAAGTCGACCACATGGCCCAGCACCACGCGGTCGATGACATTGCCGAGCGCGCCGCCGAGCACCAGCGCCAGGGAAAATGCGAGGCGCGCTTCATGCGCGTGGCGATTCAGCAGGCGCACGATGATGACGGTGGCGATGATGCCGACGGCGATGAAGAACCAGCGCTGCCAGCCGCCGGCATCGGCCAGAAAGCTGAACGCCGCGCCGGTGTTGTGCACCCGCACCAGCGAGAAAAACGGCAGCACCGGGATGAATTCCTGGAAGTCGAGCGTGGCCGCTACCCACCATTTGGTCAGGTGGTCGAGCACGATGACGGCCAGAGCGAGGCCTAGCCACTTGCGCATTGCGGGGTCAGAGAAGTATTTCATGGCGTAGAGAGATTCTTAATCTGCCAGGGGTTCATTGTTTGCTTCGCCTACCCCACAAAGGATGAGGGAGACGCGATGACGTAGGAGGCCCGCCCCCGGGCCGAAGCCGTGGAGGTCGCGGCGGCGCGAAATCGGGGCGAGGGCGCCCCTCCCACAGGTTTGTGCCCTTGTGGGAGGTCCGTCCCCGGGCCGATGGGGTGGTCGTCGCGATGCCGCAGCGCCTGTTCGGTCGAATCACTTCGCGGTTGATGGCGGCCGGCCGTGTCAGGCATGGATGCGCGCCTCGCCGTCGCCATAGAGGTTGCTGACGCAGCGCCCGCACAGGCCGGGATGATCAGCGTGAATATCGACGTCGTCACGGTAATGCCAGCAGCGCTCGCATTTTTTCGCCGTGCTCGGGGTGACTTCGATGCGGTCGGTGTCGGCCGCGACCACGCGCGCCTGCGAGGTGATCA
>JBGSTQ010000224.1:0-1921 GCA_041736375.1 Thiobacillaceae bacterium | reverse complement strand
CGGCGAGTTCCATGCCCGGCGTGGGTGCGAGCAGCGCGCAGTCGTCGCCCACGCCGAGTACCGCGCCGGGCGCCGGGCGGGTGAAGTGGCGGGCGATGAGGTCGAATTCCATGATTAGGGGCCAGGTTTCAGGGGCCAGGTTTCAGAGGACTTTGTGCAGCCGCGCCGCGCGTGATGAATTCAAAACCTGCGTCATGCTTTTCCCTGACCCCTGACCCCTAGCTCTTGCCCCTGGCCAGTCCGATCTCCACCGCGCGCACTTCCTGCGCCAGCTTGTCGAGAACGCCGTTGACGTACTTGTGGCCGTCGGTGCCGCCAAACTTCTTCGCCAGTTCGAGTTCTTCGTTGATGGCAACGCGGTAGGGAACGTCGGGGCAGTTCACCAGTTCGTAGGCGCCGATCAGCAGAATGCCGCGTTCGATGGGTGAAAGCTCGTTGAGCGGTCGGTCGAGGTAGGGCGTGATGCGGCTGCTGAGCAGATCTTCTTCCTTCAGCACGCCGTAAAGCAGTTGGCGAAACCAGTCCGCGTCGGCGCGCTTGAAGTTGTCATCCTCGGCCAGGTTGGCGGCGATAAGGGTGACTTCGGCACCGCCGACCAGCCAGGCGTAGAGGCCTTGCAGGACGAACTCGCGCGCGATTCTGCGGGAACCGGCCATGTCAGAGCGACTTCAGCAGGTTGGCCATTTCGACCGCGACGCGCGCGGCGTCACGGCCTTTCTCGTGCATGCGGGCATGCCCCTGTTCCTCGGTGTCGACGGTGAGGATGGCGTTGGCGATCGGTACGCCGGTTTGCAGCTGGACGTCGAGAATGCCGCGCGAGGCTTCGTTGGAGACAACCTCGAAATGATAGGTTTCGCCGCGCACCACCGCGCCGATGGCGATGAGGGCATCGAATTTCCCCGACTGGGCCATCTTCTGCAGGGCCAGGGGATGCTCGAGTGCACCGGGAACGTCCACCAGCAGGATGTCTTCCTTGGCGACTTTCAGGCGGGCGAGTTCGATCTCGCATGCCGACAGCAGCCCTTCGCAGATATCGATGTTGAAGCGGCTCATGACGATGCCGATTTTCAGGCCGGCGCCATCGAGGGTGAGATCGTATTCCTTGATCGAGTTTTGTGACATGAGAGCTCCTTGTCTTTCCGCGTGTGTCGGTTGTGGGTGGGCGCCGGCGCTGTCGCGGTCATCGCCGGCGATAAATGGACTTCACCAAGCCATGCCTGGCACCGGCAGGCAGGACTCAGGCCGAGTGATCGGCGTAGCCGGTGACTTCGAGCCCGAAGCCGTCCATTGCCGGCATTTTACGCGGGCTGGCGAGCAGCCTCATCTTGCCGACGCCGAGATCGCGCAGGATCTGCGCGCCGATGCCGTAGTCGCGCAGGTCGTATTTGCGGGCCGTGGCGGGTGCCGGATTGATGCGTTCGAGCAGCGCGTCGGCGGTCTCCGGCCGGTGCAGCAACACGATGACGCCGGACTGCGACTCGGCGATGCGTTCCATCGCGCCGATGATCGGCCACGAATGGCCGCCGCCGGTGACGTCGAGAAAGTCCATCACGGAGAGCGGTTCGTGCACGCGCACCAGGGTTTCGCGGTCGGCGTGGATCTCGCCCTTGACCAGCGCGAGATGGGTTTCGCCGGCGCACTTGTCGCGGTAGGCGATCAGGCGGAAGGCGCCGTAAACGGTCTGGATCAGGCGGTCGGCGGCGCGCTCGACCAGGCTTTCGGTCTGGTTGCGGTAGTGGATCAGATCGGCGATGGCGCCGATTTTCAGGCCGTGTTCCTGGGCGAACGGCACCAGGTCCGGAAGCCGCGCCATGGTGCCGTCGTCCTTGAGGATTTCGCAGATCACCGAGGCGGGCTCGAGCCCGGCCAGCCCGGCGAGGTCGCAGCCGGCTTCGGTGTGCCCCGCACGCACCAGCACGCC
>JBGSTQ010000427.1:0-2038 GCA_041736375.1 Thiobacillaceae bacterium | reverse complement strand
CCGGCGCGTCGGTGATCCGACACGCCAAGCAGGAGCTGCGCGGCTACTGACTGGCTGTCTGTCGCCTCAACGCCCACTGGACGTGTTCGCGCACCAGTTCGGAGGGGTGCTCAAGGCGCGCCGACAGCGCTGTCCTTGCTGCGTCCGATGGCGGGGCATTGCCGAGCGCCACGGCGATATTGCGCAGCCAGCGGGTGTGCCCGATGCGGCGGATGGCTGAACCGGCGAGGCGCTGCTCGAAGTCGCTTTCGCTCCAGGCGAATAGCTCGATCAGCGCTGGATCATCCAGGCCCTGGCGCACCGCAAAGTCCGGCAGCGGACTGGTTCGCGCAAAACGGTTCCAGGGACAGGCGAGCTGGCAGTCGTCGCAGCCATAGATGCGGTTGCCCATCAGCGGGCGCAAGGATTCGGGAATGCTGCCCTTGAGCTCGATGGTTAGATAGGAGATGCAGCGCCGCGCGTCGAGCCGGTAGGGGGCGACGATGGCGGCGGTAGGGCAGATGTCGATGCAGGCGCGGCAGCTGCCGCAGTGATTGGCCTCGGGCGCGTCGACGGGCAGGGGCAGGTCGGTGTAGATCTCGCCGAGAAAAAACCACGAGCCGTGATCGCGGTTGAGCAGCAGGGTGTGTTTGCCGCGCCAGCCCAGGCCGCTCTTGCTGGCGAGTTCGACTTCCAGCACCGGTGCGCTGTCGGTGAATACGCGGTAACGATGCCCGCCGGTCGCGCTGCCGATGCGCTCGGCCAGTGTCTGCAGGCGCGCGCGTAAGACCTTGTGGTAGTCGCGCCCCAGCGCATAGCGGGCGATATAGGCGGCGTTGCGGTCATCCAGAACCGTTTCAGCGTCGGCCGAGCCGGGCGGATAGTAGTCGAGGCGTGCGGTGATGACACGCCGCGTGCCCGCGACCAGTTCGTCGGGCCGACTGCGCTTGATGCCGTGCGTCGCCATATAATCCATCTCGCCATGAAAGCCGAGTTCAAGCCAGTGCTGCAATGCGTTTTCCGCCGCCGTCAGTTCACAGTCGGCGATGCCGACTGCGGCGAAGCCGAGTTCGCGTCCCCAGCTTTTAATCTGTCGTGCGAGTGCGTCTAGATCATGCATGGTCGCGATAATACCGCGCACCTCACCCGTCACCTCGACGACGAGGCGGCGACCCTGGCGCTGGGAGCGGGACTGGCGCGGGAACTGCGTGCCGGCATGACGCTCTACCTCGACGGTGATCTGGGCGCGGGCAAGACCACCCTGGTGCGTGGCATGCTGCGTGGCCTGGGGTATGCGGGGCGGGTGAAAAGTCCCACCTATACCCTGGCGGAAATCTACAGCCTGCCGGCATTCGAGTTGTATCATTTTGATCTATATAGAATGCACGATCCGCGTGAATGGCTCGATGCGGGGTTTCGCGAAGTGGCCGACAGTGATACGGTTAAGCTGATTGAGTGGCCCGACCGGGCAAAAGGCTGGCTCCCGGAGCCAGACGTCCGCATCAGGCTGAGCGTCACCGACAATGGCAGGGAGGTGGAATGCATGGCGGAAACCGAACAAGGGAACACTTTTCTGGAGCGATGTTGCAAGTCCTGTTGAAATTCCTGCTGGTATGCGGACTGTTGTTGCCGGCCTGGGCGCAGGCGTTCCAACTGACCGCCACGCGGGTGTGGCCATCACCCGACTACACCCGCATCACGCTCGAATCGGCGCAACCGATCCCCCATAAATACTTCCAGCTTAGCAATCCCGAGCGCCTGGTCATCGATCTCGCAGGGGTCTTGCCGGGGCCGCGGCTGAACGAGCTGCAGACGACGCTGTCGGCGGCGGATCCCTACATCGCCGGAATCCGTGCCGGCATCAACCGGCCTGGCGTGATGCGCCTGGTCATCGAACTGAAAACAGCCGTCAAGCCTTCGGTCTTTCAATTGCAGCCTTTGGGCGAATACGGCCATCGGCTGGTGATCGACCTTTACCCTGAGCAGGGGCCTGATGCGCTCGCCCTGCTGGCGCAGGGCAAGCCCGCGATCGAGCCGGCGAAGGCGGCGCCGTCCGGGG
>JBGSTQ010000410.1:0-33548 GCA_041736375.1 Thiobacillaceae bacterium | reverse complement strand
CAGGCCGCGGTTGGTGTATTTTTTGGCGATGGAAATGACCAGGCGCAGGTTGGCCTCGATCATTTCGCGCTTGGCGCGGCGCGCCTTGGCTTCGCCAGTGGACATCTGCTTGTTGATGTCCTTGAGGTTCTTGATCGGCAGACCGACACGTTGCTCGAGATTGACCAGTTCTTCCTGGTGCGCCTTCACTTCGTATTGCACCCGGGACAGGGTCGAGCAATAGGCCTTCTTGGCGGCAATTTCCTTGTCCAGCCAGTTAGGGTTGGTCTCGTTGCCAGGGAAAGCCTTGATGAAATGCGCGCGCGGCATGCCCGAACGGGTGACGCAGAATTCCATGATCTTGCGTTCGTGCGAGCGGACTTCCTCGACCGAGTTGCGGATCTGGTCGCACAGGGCATCGACCTGACGCACCGAAAAACGGATGGCCATCAACAGTTCGGTGACTTCGTTCTGTGCCTTGGTGTACTGGGGGCTGCCGAGTCCGTATTTGGCCAGCGCGGTGTGGGCTTTCTTGTAGGCTTTGCGAATGTAATCGAACTGCGCGAGCGCTTCCGTTTTCAGTTGCGCCAGATTGGCCGCGGCAATTTCGGCCTTGGCGTCATCGTCATCTTCTTCCTCGCTGTCGTCGGCGGTGCCGGTGTCTTCCTCGACGGCAGTTTCCTCAGGGGCTGCTTCGATCGTGACAAAACCGTCGACGAGTTCATCGACGCGCATCTCGCCCTTCTCGATCTTGGTCGCCATATCGAGAATCTGCTGAATGGTGATCGGGCAGGAAGAAATGGCCTGCACCATGTGGCGCAGACCTTCCTCAATCCGCTTGGCGATTTCGATCTCGCCTTCGCGCGTCAGGAGCTCGACTGAACCCATTTCGCGCATGTACATGCGCACCGGGTCGGTGGTGCGACCGAATTCCGAATCGACGGTGGTCAGCGCCTGCTCGGCTTCGGCGACCACATCCTCGTCGGCGACGGCGGGAGCCGCTTCCTGCATCAGCAGGGTTTCGGCATCCGGCGCCTCGTCATAGACTTGAATGCCCATGTCGTTGATCATGCTGATCACGCCTTCGATCTGTTCGGCGTCCAGCACCTCGTCCGGCAGGTGGTCGTTGATTTCCGCGTAGGTCAGAAATCCCCGTTCCTTGCCAAGGATGATCAGGTTTTTCAACTGCGTGCGGCGTGCTTCGGCTTCGACCGGCGTCAGTTCTTTAAGGGGGAGCAAGGCCTCGGTTTTTTTGGCACCGCCACCAGGTTTTCTTCCACGTACAGCCACAGAATTTCTCCGCTCAATATCCGATCCATGCCTCGAGCCGGACCGGAAAAAAAATCGTTCAAAAACCGGCAATTATACTGCAAAGTTGCCTTTTGTCTGTGCACATGATTGAAGCTAGGAATGTGCCAGCTGGGACAGTTCGTTGCGTTCGTCGCTGCTCAGGCTCGCTAGCGGCTGCGCAGCCAGTTCCTGCAAACGGCGGCGGCGCCAGTCGTCACGCAGCTGTTTGAGCGCGCCATCGAATTCGGCTCGCCAGTCCCACGTTTCGTCTTTGTCCAGCAACTCGGCCATCAGTTCATCGATCAGAGGTTCCAGCGTGCTGCCGCGCGCGGCCTCGGCCAGGGATGGCAGGGTGGTTTGCTGCTGCGCTTGCAGCCAATTGAGCAATTCGCCCATGCGTTTTCCCAGGGGATCCGTCGGATCGATCCAGGCCAGCTGAATTTCAGCGGCGCGCTGCGGGTTCATCAGCAGGGTTCTGGCCAGACTGCGCACGCGTGAGGGCGAAGGGCGACGGACAGTGCGCGGCGTGGCAACACGGACGCGTGGGGGCGGCAGGCCAAATTGGGCCAGTTCATCGGGCTGGAGTTGCAGAAGTCCGGCAATTTGCCGCCGGATCAGGGCAGACAGCAAGGGTGCGGCTAGCTTGTCGAGGAGCGGCTTGGCCTCCTTGAGCAGGCTTGCGCGTGCTTCCTGGCTGTCGAGCTTGCGGTCGCGCGCCAGTTCGCGCACGAGGAAGGCCGACAGCGGCAGCGTCTCGCCATCGAGCAGGCGCAGGAATGCCTCCCGACCCTGGGAGCGGATGAAGCTGTCGGGATCCTCACCCTCGGGCAGGAAGAGGAAGCTGACTTCCTTGCCGTCCTGCAACGATTCGAGGGTGTTCTCCAGCGCGCGCCACGCGGCCTTGCGTCCGGCGTTGTCGCCATCGAAGCAATAGATCAGTCGGTCGCTATGTCGCATCAGGGTGCGTGCATGGACCGGCGTGGTTGCCGTGCCGAGCGTGGCAACAGCGAATTCGACGCCATGCTGCGCCAGCGCGACGACGTCCATATAGCCTTCCACCACGATGACGCGGCCGGCAGACTTGATGGCACCGCGCGCCTCGAACAGGCCGTAGATTTCCGAGCCCTTGTGGAACAGAGGCGTTTCCGGCGAGTTCAGGTATTTCGGCTCGCTCCCGCCGAGCACGCGCCCGCCAAAACCGATAATTTGCCCCTTGACGTTGCGGATCGGGAACATGATGCGGTCGCGGAAGCGATCGTAGCGGCCGCGTTCCCCGTCGATGACGAGTCCGGAGGCGGCGAGCGCGTCTGCCGTGTATTCAGCAAAAACCTGTTTCAGCGGCGATCCGTCGGGCGCGTAGCCGATGCCGTAGCGCGCGGCGATTTGTCCCGTCAGCCCTCGCCCCTTGAGGTAGTCGATGGCGCGAGGGGTCTGCTTGAGCTGCTGCTTGTAAAAAATTGCGGCCTGCTCCAGCGCCTCCCACAGCGCCGGTGGGGGCCTGGGACGATCGGGTTCACTGGTCGTCTCGGGTATGGGCAGTCCGGCATCCTGCGCCAACGCAGTCACCGCGTCGGGAAAGCTCATGTGCTCGTATTCCATCAGGAAGCCGATGGCCGTGCCATGGGCCCCGCAACCAAAGCAGTGGTAGAACTGCTTGGTCGGGCTGACGGTGAAAGAGGGGGTTTTTTCGCTGTGGAACGGGCAGCAGGCCTGATAATTCTGCCCGGCCTTCTTCAGCGGAACGCGCCGGTCGATGACGTCGACTATGTCGACTCGGGCGAGCAGGGTGTCGATGAAATCGCGCGGGATCATGGTTGCCGCATGATAAACCCGGGCAGGCGCCGGGTGGAGGTCAGGCCGTGAGGCGGGCCTTGATCAGCGCGGATACCTGCGCCATGTCGGCGCGGCCGGCAAGCCGTGACTTCAGCAGTCCCATCACCTTGCCCATGTCGCGGGCAGCGCTTGCGCCGGATTCGGCAATCGCTGCGGCGACTGCGGCCTCGACTTCGGCGACGGAAAGCTGTTCAGGCAGATAGGCCTGCAGCACGGCCAGTTCGGCCTGTTCGGCAGCGACCAGGTCGTCGCGTCCAGCAGCCTGAAACTGGCTGATGGAATCCTTGCGCTGCTTGATGAGCTTTTCGACGATGCTGGCTATGGCGCCATCATCCAGTTCGGTGCGCTCGTCGACTTCCTTCTGCTTGATCGCAGCCAGCAGCAGACGTACGGCGCCAAGACGAACCGCTTCCTTGGCCCGCATGGCGGACTTCATGTCCTCCGAGATGCGGGCTTTGAGCGACATCGGTGTGGCGGGGGTGGCGGACTGAGGATCAATCCGACGCGGATCAATACAGCTTGGGGGGGAGCTGCTGGCCACGCAGGCGCTTGCTTTGGCGCTTGACCGCGGCAGCCAGCTTGCGCTTCCGCTCTGCGGTGGGCTTTTCGTAGAACTCGCGAGCGCGCAGTTCGGTCAGTAGGCCGACTTTTTCGATCGAACGCTTGAAGCGGCGCAGGGCGACATCAAACGGCTCGTTTTCCTTGACTTTGACGTGAGGCATTTTACGGTTGGCTTCCTGGGAAGACGAAAAACGCGAATAATAGCAAGCCCCACAGGTTTTATCCAGTCCCCCTTTCACATGCTGGTTTTAGGCATCGAATCCTCCTGCGATGAAACCGGTGTCGCACTCTATGACACCGGCCAAGGTCTGCTGTCGCATGCGCTGCACTCGCAGATCGCCATGCACAACGATTATGGCGGCGTGGTGCCGGAACTTGCTTCACGCGACCACATTCGCCGGCTATTGCCATTGACGCGTCAGGTTCTGGCCGAGAGTGACCGCAAACTGACTCATGTCGACGGCATCGCCTACACGGAGGGCCCCGGACTGGCCGGCGCCTTGCTGGTGGGCGCCGGAATGGCCCGCGCCCTGGCTTATGCACTGGGCATTCCCGCAGTCGGGGTGCATCACCTCGAAGGCCATATGCTGTCGCCGCTGATTTCCGATACGCCGCCGGCCTTTCCCTTTGTCGCCCTGCTGGTGTCGGGTGGGCATACACAGCTGATGCGGGTTTCCGGCATCGGGCGCTATCAGTTGCTGGGTGAGACGCTCGACGATGCCGCCGGCGAGGCGTTCGACAAGACCGCGCAATTGCTGGGGCTGGGCTATCCCGGTGGGCCGGCCCTGTCCCGCCTCGCGGCGGGCGGCGATCCTGACCGTTTCAGCCTGCCGCGGCCGATGCTGAATTCGGGCGATTTCGACTTCAGCTTCAGTGGTTTGAAGACCGCGGTATTGACGCTGGTGCGCAAGCAGGGCCTGGCTCAGGCGGCGGATATCGCGGCGGCATTTCAGGCGGCGGCGGTCGATGTCCTGGTGGACAAGAGCCTGGCGGCATGCCGGCACAGCAGCGTCTCGCGGCTGGTGGTGGCGGGCGGAGTGGGTGCCAACTCGCGTCTGCGCGAACAGCTGACGCGGAAAGCGGTTGCCAGGGGGATCGAGGTGTTCTACCCGCGGCTGGAATTCTGCACCGACAACGGCGCGATGATCGCCTTTGCAGGAGCACAGCGCCTTGCGCACGCGCCGCAGAATCTGGGTTTTCCGGTTCGACCGCGCTGGGAACTGGCGACGCTTGACGCCGTTTGATCCAGGGTGAAGCGCGCGCGATTCACCGCGGCAACATTGGAAGGGCGTCGCGCAGGGCTTTGAGCCATTTTTCGCTGCCGGTAAGTTGCGCGATCTGATCGGGAAACAATAAGAATCCTACCAGCACCGCCATCAGACAGACCAGAAGCAGCGTACCGAATATGCTTTCCGGGCGCAGCACGCCCCAGTAGCGACTTACCAGGAACAGCGTGTCCTTCTTGTGTTCCGACATCGACAGCCAGCGGCGCACCAATTTGACCGCCAGGAAGGCCGCATAGCCCCCGACCAGCGAGGCGAACACGATGCGGAAGATGGCGAACACGTCCAGCCCGCCGCCGAGATACTGATGATAAAGCCAGGATACGAAGCCCAGCGATAGCGATGCCAGAACCGCGACGGCGACGTTGATGAACAGCCGCCGCCGTTCACGCGCGAGATCGCGCTGGCGCTCGATGAAGAAGCTGTCGATTTCGCGCTTGAAGTATTCGACCTTTTCCTGCACCAGCAACGAAATTTCGGAGCTGGCCCGGACGATGCGTTCGTCCATCAGCGTGCCCAGCCTTTCACCGGCATAGTCGACCAGTTCGCGTACATCGTCCTTGGTGAACTGCCGCTGGGCATGAAGCTCCTCGGAAATCTTGTCGAGCTTGGCATCGATCTCCTGGCTGGCCCGCCAGATGACGTCCTTGAGTTCGGTGCCGGCGTTGGAAACGCCCTCCTTGACCACCTCCGACAGTCGCTCGCCCGCGCGGTCGATCGCCTCGCGCGATACCTCGGCGAGGCTGTCCTTGGCGTGGTCGATGGTTTTTTCGAATAGCATCATGGATCAGGCTTGCGTGCGGCTCAGGATTTCTGGCCGATGCGGCGCTCTTCGCCGTTGACCAGTTTGATGAGGTTGCTCTTGTGACGATAGACCAACAGCAGGGTAATCACCAGCACTGCCATCGCCGACTTGCCCCAGCCTGTCAGCCACCCCGCATAGACCGGAGCCAGCACGGCGGTGGTGAGGGCGGAAAGCGATGAAATGCGGAACAGCAGCACCATGGCGACCCAGGTGGCGAGGCATGCCAGCCCTAGCCAGGGGTTGAAGCCGAGCAATACGCCGAGAGCGGTGGCGACGCCCTTGCCGCCCTGGAAACCGAAAAATACCGGGAACAGGTGGCCGATGAACACGGCCAGACCGCACAGCAGCACGATGTCGTCCTGCAGTCCGAACGCCGGCGCCAGGGCGCGCGCCAGCAGTACCGCCGCCAGCCCCTTCAGCGCGTCGCCCAAGAGGGTCAGGGCCGCCGCCGTCTTGCGTCCGCTGCGCAAAACGTTGGTGGCGCCGGGATTGCCCGAACCATACTCTCGCGGGTCGGGCAGCTTCATCAGCCGGCTGATGATGACCGCGAAGGACAGCGAACCCAGCAGATAGGCAACAGCAAGAAACAACAGCGTGGTCATATGTCAGTAGAATGGCAGGTTTTTTGGATGGCCCCGCATCGGGGCGCACCGCTATGGATATCTTGTTTTTGCGGGACTTTCGACTCGACCTCATTATCGGCATATACGAATGGGAACGCAAAGTGCCGCAGCCCGTCCGCCTCGATCTGGAAATCGGTCTGCCCGACAGCAAGGCGGCGGGCACCGACAAGGTTGCCGATACCATCGATTACGGCGCCGTGGCGCATCGGGTCAAGGATTACCTGCACAATTCGCCGCAACCGATCACCCTGGTGGAATCGGTGGCCGAACGCGTGGCGGAAATCGTGCTGAATGAATTCGGCTCGCCCTGGGTGAAAGTCTCGGTCACCAAGTTCGCCATCGTTCCCGGCATCAAGGAACTCGGCATCACCATCGAGCGCGGTTCGCGCCTGTGAGCTTCGAACTGGTTGCCGCCACGGCGGCAATCCTGCTGGTGGCCTATTTCATTCGCGGCATCACCGGCTTCGGCTCGGGGCTGATCTCGGTGCCGCTGCTGGCACTGTTCCTTCCCCTGCAGTTTGTCGTGCCGCTGGTCCTGCTGCTGGACTTCACCGCGTCGATCATCATCGGCGGCCTGACGGTGCGGAGGGTGCAGTGGGGCGAGGTCGGCGTGCTGATCCCGTTTGGCATTGTCGGCGTGGTCATCGGCACCCACCTGCTGGTCAGTCTGCCGAAAGCGCCGATGCTGAGCGCGCTGGCGCTTTTCATTCTGGCCTTTGCGCTACGCAGTCTGCTGAATCTGCACGGCAGCAGACCCGTATCCCGCTGGTGGGCGATCCCGGCTTCGCTGACCGGCGGCACGGTCGGCGGCCTGTTCGGCACCGGTGGTCCACCGTATATCATTTACCTTTCTCACCGCGTTACGCACAAGAGTGATTTGCGCGCGACCCTGTCGGTGCTGTTTTTCACCGAGGGTCTGGCGCGGATCGTCAGTTTTCTGGTCGCCGGACTGCTGATGACGCCAGAAGTCTGGCTGGCCTATCTCGCCGCGCTGCCGGTGATGCTCGGGGCATTGTATGTGGGCGGACACGTTCATGTCGGGCTCACCCAGACCCAGATGACACGGCTGGTGGGGGGGCTGCTGCTGCTGGCCGGCGTGTCGCTGCTGTTCAAGGCGATGAGTCTGTAGAAGGAGACCGCTCCATGGACGAAACGGATTCGTTGTTTTTCCAGTCACTGTCGTTCAGCGGCCTGCGGGCCGGGGCCCGACTGATCGTGCTGGGCGCGGTGCATGGCAACGAAACCTGCGGCACGCTGGCGATCGAACGGGTGATAGAGGAGATCCGCAATCACCGCCTTGCGCTCGTGGCAGGCAGCGTCACCTTTATACCGGTTGCCAATCCGCTCGCCTATGCGCGGCATCAGCGCATGGGCGAGCGCAATCTCAACCGCAATCTCTATCCCACCCCCGCGCCGCGGCAGTTCGAGGACCATGTCGCCAACTGGCTGTGTCCCCTGCTGGCGCAGCATGATGCGCTGCTCGACCTGCATTCCTTTCACACCGGGGGCGAACCCTTCGTCATGCTCGGGCCGGAAAACAACAGCGGGCCGCTGGAGCCCTTTGCGCGTGCCGCCGAGGAGGAGTCCCTGGCGCGAATTCTGGGCGTGCGGCGCTTCGTTGACGGCTGGCTCGACACCTATGCCCTGGGGGTGCAGCGCCGGGTTGCACACTTGCCGGGCGGCGCCGATGACAATTCTCTTCATACCGATCTGCGCTACGGTGTCGGCACCACCGAGTACATGCGCAGCGTGGGCGGTTATGCCCTGACGCTGGAGTGCGGCCAGCATGAGGATCCCGAGGCGCCGCATGTCGCCTATCGCGCCATTCGCAACGCGCTGACCCATCTCGGCATCGCTAGCGGGACTCTCCCGCAACCCACGACCGAACCCGAGGGGTTGAGGCTTTATCAGGTCATCGACAAAATCCATCCGGAGGACAGGCTGAGCCGCGACTGGGCGAGTTTCGACCGGGTACGGGCCGGGGAATTGATCGGTGTGCGCCATGACGGCACGCGGGTCGTTGCCGAGTGCGAAGGCTACCTCGTTTTCCCCAATCCGAAGGCGCTGCCCGGACAGGAATGGTTTTATCTGGCCAAGCCTGGCACGCGGGTTTGAGCCTCGCATGTTGCGGTCAATTCGCTCTTTATTGCTCCCGACACAGTAGTTGAATACGTGCCTTGAACATAAAAGATAAAGAGGTATTATTAAATTATTAAAAACTGAAAAAGGATCGAGCATGCTGCATGAAGTCAGTGGGGATATTCTTCTTTCCAGAGCAAGTGTGATCGCGCATGGTGTGGCGCCGAATGATGGGCATAATCAGGGTCTGGCGCTCGAATTGCGTGAAAGCTGGCCTTCGATGTACAAGGATTTCAGGCATTTCTGCCAGACGACTCATCCCAAGGCAGGTGGGGTTTGGGCGTGGGCGGGTGCGGATGGCAAGCGCGTGGTGTCGCTGTTTACCCAGGATGCCGCCTACGATCACGGCGCCAAGCCGGGGCGTGCCACCAGCGAAAATCTCAATCATGCGCTGAAGGCTCTGCGCAAATGGATTGAAGAGGAAAAGATCGACAGCCTGGCGTTGCCGCGCTTGGCAACCGGGGTGGGGGGCATGAGCTGGGAAGAGGTACGGCCCTTGATCGACAGACACTTGGGAGATCTTCCCATTCCCGTCTATCTCTACGTGACCTTCCACAAGGGCGAGCGGGCCAGCGAGCCGGTCTGACCGAGGCAGCGCATGGGTCAGGAGATCACCCGCACGCGTTTTGAGGAAGCGGATTTTCAGCGCTTCCACCGGTGCCTGTCGGATGAAACCCAAATCCTCGCCCGGCTGGCTTCAGCGGGTGCGTTCTCCGACCCGCGCTATGTTGCCGGTTTCGAACTCGAAGCCTGGTTGCTGGATCATGCCGGCTTTCCCAATCCGGTCAACGCGGCCTATCTGGGCGCACTGGACGACCCGATGGTGGTGCCGGAACTGTCGCGCTTCAATGTGGAATTGAATGCGCCGCCAGTGGAGGTGCGTGCCGGGGCGCTGGCCGCGCTGGAAGCTTCGCTGCACCGTACCTGGGACAAGTGCCAGAAGGTGGCGCACGGCATGGATGCGGTGCTGGCGATGATCGGCATACTGCCCACCATCCGCGACGAGGATCTTTGTCTGGCGAACATCTCGGCGATGAACCGCTACGGCGTGCTCAACGCACAGGTGCTGCAGCAGCGTGGCGGCGCACCGATTCATATCGATATCGAAGGCCAGGACCGCCTCCATCTCGATCGCCAGGATGTGATGCTGGAAGCCGCAACCACCTCGTTCCAGTTGCATCTGCAGGTGCCGTTCGAGCGAGCGGCACGCTACTACAATGCCACGCTCATTACCTGCGCGCCGCTGCTGGCGGCCGCCGTCAATTCGCCCTTGCTGTTCGGCCGCCGCTTGTGGCAGGAAACCCGTGTCCCCCTGTTCGAGCAGGCAGTGGATCTGGGCGGCTATGCCGGGCTGGCCGAGCCGTCGATCAGGCGGGTGACGTTCGGGCGAAGTTACGTGTCGGACAGCCTGCTGGAACTTTTCGAGGAAAACCTGCGGCATTATCCGGTGCTGTTGCCCATGCCCCAGGACGAGGCGCCCGAACGCCTCCCCCATCTGCGCCTGCACAATGGCGCCATCTGGCGCTGGGTGCGGCCGCTGATCGGCTTCGATGCGGCAGGGCGGGGACATGTTCGTCTGGAGCAGCGCGTGCTGCCCAGCGGCCCGACCGTGCTCGACATGGCGGCCAACGCCGCGTTTTATTTCGGCCTGGTGCATGCCCTGGCCAGGGCTGCGCGTGCGGCGGAATGCGACTTGCCGTTTGCCGAGGTTCGCGCCAACTTCTATTCCGCCGCCCGGCTGGGGCTGGATGCCAAGCTCACCTGGCTGGACGGCCGGTCGTATCCGGCACGTGAACTCATTCTTCAGGAGTGCCTGCCGATGGCGCGTCAGGGGCTGCGCGATTTCGGCTTTCCCGACGACGAGATCGAACACGGCCTGGGTGTGCTGGAAACCCGTGTGCGCAGCGGGCAAACCGGGGCGCAATGGCAGCTGCAGCATCTGCAGAAACTGGGAGGCGATGTGCATCGCATGATGATGGATTATCTGGAAAACCAGCGCGGTGGAGCGCCGGTCCACGAATGGGCGATCGGATGCTGACGCAATACGATTTCCTGCCCGACGGCTTGCTCGAATTGCCTGCCTCGCGGCTGGGGGAGGTGCTGCCCGGCCCGGCTTTGATTCACCTTCCCGGGAGGCGGGCGGCCCCGCTGTTCGTGTCGGTGCTGCTGCATGGCAACGAGGACACCGGCTGGATGGCGGCGCAGTCGGTGTTGAAAAAATTCCGCTCGACCGAGTTGCCGCGCGCGTTGTCGCTCTTTGTCGGCAACCTGGATGCGGCACGTGCCGGGCTGCGCCGGCTCGACCACCAGCCCGACTACAACCGCGTCTGGCCCGGGGGCGAAACGACGCAAAATGCCGAGGGCGAAATCATGCGCCAGGTGGTGGAGACCATGCGCGAGCGCGGCGTGTTCGCCAGCATCGACATCCACAACAACACCGGCCTGAATCCGCATTACGCCTGCGTCAACCGGCTCGAGCCGAATTTTCTGCATCTCGCCACGCTGTTTTCACGCATCGTCGTCTATTTCATCCGGCCAACCGGCGTGCAGTCCGCCGCCTTTGCCGAACTGTGTCCCGCGGTGACGGTCGAGTGCGGCAAACCTGGCACCCCCGGCAGTGTCGACCACGCCGCCGCATACATGGAGGCCTGCCTGCATTTGTCGGAATTTCCTGCGCACGCGGTGGCGCCGCATGACATCGACCTGTTTCACACGATCGCCACGGTCACGGTTCCGGACGGAATCACCTTCGGTTTCGGTACGGTGGATGCAGATATCAGCTTTCTTCCCGAACTCGATCACTACAATTTCCGCGAACTCGAACGTGGCAATCCGCTCGGCCGGGTCGCCCCCGGAAGCGAGGCACGGCTGCGCGCGCTGGACGAGCACGGCGCGGACGTCGGTGCACGGCTGTTCGATTACCGCAATGGCGAGATCACGCTCAGGCGGCCGTTGATGCCGGCCATGCTGACGCGCGATGAACGGGTGATCCGCCAGGATTGTCTGTGCTATCTGATGGAGCGGATCGCGATGCCCTGACGCCGACCCGGTCAGCCGCGCGGATGATGGCTGGCATGAAGCCGCTTCAGCCGCTCGCGAGCGACATGGGTGTAGATCTGGGTGGTGGAAATGTCGGCATGGCCCAGCAGCATCTGCACCACCCGTAGGTCGGCGCCGTGGTTCAGCAGATGCGTGGCGAATGCGTGGCGCAGGGTATGCGGCGACAATGGGCGGGTGAGACCTGCGGCGCTGGCGCGGCGCTTGATCAGGTACCAGAAGGCTTGCCGGGTCATGGCGGAACCGCGGGCGGTGACGAACAGCTCGTCGCACTGGCATTTTTGCATCAGCGAAGGACGGGCTTCCTTCAGGTAACGCCCGATCCAGTTCACCGCTTCCTCCCCCAGCGGCACCAGTCGCTCCTTGCTGCCCTTGCCGGTGACGCGCAGCACCCCGGCATCGAGGCTGACGGCAGCCAATTTCAGCCCGACCAGTTCCGAAACGCGCAGTCCGGTGGCGTACAGCACTTCGAGCATGGCGCGGTCGCGCAAGCCCAGATCCGTGTCGGTATCGGGTATGTCGAGCAGGGTCTCCACTTCGGTTTCGCTCAACGATTTGGGCAATGACCGCGGCAGCTTGGGGCTGTCGAGGTTGACCGTTGGATCGTGGGTGACAAGGTTCTCGCGCAGCAGATAGCGGTAGAAGCGCTTCAGCGAAGAGGTATAGCGCGCCGCGCTGCGCGGCTGGGTGCGACGCGCGAAGCGCCATGCCAGATAGGCCTCGATATCGCCGGGTAGGGCGGCGTCGAGGACGCGTGTGCGCTCCCGCTGAAGCCAGGCGGCGAAGCCTTTCAGATCGCGCCGATAGGCGGCCAGCGTCAGGTCAGCGAGACCGTCCTCCAGCCACAGATGATCGCAAAACCGGTCAATCAGCGCGTCGTTCATGCGCAAGCAGCCAGCTCTTGATCCCCAGCGGCGCACCGCTGGACGCGTGCATGAATCCCCCCAGGCCGTTCGCGGAAACGACCCTGTGGCAGGGGATGAGAATGGGCAATGGGTTGCGGCCGCAGGCCTGCCCCACTGCGCGCGGGGCGGATCCGAGTTGCCGGGCCAGCGCACCGTAGGTGGTGGGCCGGCCGGGCGGAATCGCCATCAATGAGCGCCACACGCGCAACTGGAAAGGCGTCCCTTCCGGAACGAACAACAGGTCGAACGCATGTGCCGGGTTGTGCCAGTACAGCTCGAGTTGTTGCGCCAGGTGGCGGGCGCGTGAATCGGGCGCAGCAGAGAGCGCGGCGGTCCGGGGCAGAAAGTCGAGCCGCGTCAGCGCCGGGCCGGTAAACAGGGCACCGAGCTGGCAGGGCGGAGCATCGAGGATGGCGTCGTAGCGGCTGAGCATGACGCTATTCTAGCCCCGGAAAACACAACGCCCTCCGAAGAGGGCGTTGCGATAGCCGGTTGCTGCTGGCTTATTCGGCGGCTGCGGCAGCTGCCTTGCGGGCAGGCAGTTTTTCCTTGATGCGCGCGGATTTCCCGGAACGCTCACGCAGGTAGTACAGCTTGGCGCGGCGCACGTCACCGCGACGCTTGACCTCGATCGCGGCGACCAGCGGCGAGTAGGTCTGGAAGGTACGCTCGACACCTTCGCCGGCGGAGATCTTGCGCACGGTAAAAGCGGAGTTGAGGCCACGGTTGCGTTTGGCGATGACCACGCCTTCGTAGGCCTGCAGACGTTCGCGGTTGCCTTCCTTCACCTTCACCTGGACGACAACGGTGTCGCCCGGGGCGAAAGCGGGGATGGTCTTGCCCAGGCGGGCGATTTCTTCCTGTTCGAGTTGCTCGATGATGTTCATGATGTTTCCTTACATCTGGCGGGAGAGGTGCACCCCTGCGGGTGGACGTCACGCCGTTTCACAATTGGCTTGGGGCTACTTGCCCCGCGCCGCTTCGTTCTGCGGCGCACCGGGGGGGTGTGCCGCGAGAATGTCCTGCTCCTGCTTAGACAAACCGCGCTTTTCCAGCAGATCGGGGCGACGGCTTGCCGTCATCATCAGGCTCTGCTGCAATCGCCACTCGGCGATCGCGGCATGGTTGCCGCTTTTCAACACTTCCGGCACCGCCATGCCACGCCATACTTCCGGCCGGGTGTAGTGCGGGCAGTCGAGCAAGCCGTTGGCGAAGGAGTCTTCCACCGCCGAGTCGGCATCGTTCAACGCCCCTGGCAGCAGCCGAATGATCGCATCCATAAGCGCCAGCGCGGGTAGTTCGCCGCCCGACAACACAAAGTCGCCAAGCGAAAGCTCCTCGTCCACGCGGCTCTGCAACAACCGCTCGTCTATGCCTTCGTAGCGCCCGCACAACAAAACCAGTGCGCGCATATCCTTCAGTTCCATCACCCGCTGGTGGGTCAGCGGGCGGCCACGGGGTGAAAAATGCACCACCCATGGCGTCAAATTCTCTGCGGCCAGTTCCTGCTGCGCCGCATTCAGGGTGCGGTCCAGCGGCTCGGCCAACATCAACATTCCGGGGCCGCCACCATAAGGGCGGTCGTCCACCGTGCGGTGCGGATCGTCGGTGAAATCGCGCGGGTTCCACGTTTCGAGCCGGTACAGCCCGCGATCCAGTGCCCGTCGGGTGATGCCGTAATCCAGAACGGCATCGAACATCTCGGGGAAAAGCGTGATGGCATCAAACCGCACACACTCCTCCTTCAATAGTCTTCGCCCCAGTCCACTTCGATCTGTCCGCTCGCCAGGTCCACCTTGCCGACAAAGGCTGCGACAAACGGAATCAGGTGTTCGCGTTTGCCCTTGATCACCAGCACATCTTGAGCGCCGGTTTCCATCAGGCTTTCGACTCGTCCGAGTTCGACGCCCTCGCGATTGATGGCTTTGAGGCCAATCAGGTCCGACCAGTAGTACTCGTTTTCTTCCGGTGGCGGCAGTTCACTGCGCGCCACCGAAACTTCCTGCCCGCGCAAGGCGTAGGCAGCATCGCGGCCATCGACCCCAGCCAGCTTGGCAACCAGGGCATTGCCATGCTCCTGAATCGCCTCGACGGCGTAGCTCATCTGATTCTCGCCGCGCCCGACGCGCCACGATTCAAAATCCATGAGCGTTCCCGGGTCTTCGCTGTAGGGTTGAACCTTGACCCAACCCTTGACGCCAAACGGGGCGGCGATACGCCCCATCACAACCCAGTCGTCGCGGGACTTCAAATCAGGCAGCGGCTTTGCCCTGCTGCTTGACCAGGCGGGCGACGGTGTCGGACAACTGTGCGCCGTTGCTGGTCCAGTAGCTGATGCGCTCCTGGTCCAGGCGAACGGCTTCGGCGCCTTCGGCCGCGACCGGGTTGTAGAAGCCCACGCGCTCGATGAAGCGGCCATCACGACGGCAGCGGGAATCGGCCACCACCACGTTGTAGAAAGGACGGTTTTTTGCGCCGCCGCGAGAAAGACGAATAACGACCATGATTCAACCCACCGGTAAACGGAGAAAACCGCGAATTATACCCAAAAACACCGACTTGGCCAGAGGGTAGCGTCAGCGCATGCCAGGCATCATGCCTTTCATGCCGCGCATCATCTTGGACAACCCGCCCTTGCCCATCATTTTCATCATTTTTTGTGCCTGCTCGAACTGGTTGAGCAGCTTGTTGACTTCCTGCACCTGCACCCCGGCACCGGCGGCGATACGGCGCTTGCGCGAGGCCTTGATGATTTCCGGTTTGCGCCGCTCCAGCGGGGTCATGCTGTTGATGATGCCTTCGATGCGGTTGACCGCCTTTTCGTCGGCGCCGGCGGGCATGGCCATCTGCCCGGCACCCGGGAGCTTGTCCATCAGCGCGGACAAGCCTCCCATGTTGCGCATCTGCTGGATTTGCGACTTGAAGTCCTCGAGATCGAAGTCCTTGCCCTTTTTGACCTTCTCGGCAAGTTTTTTGGCCTCTGCCAGATTGACCGAGGTCTGCGCCTGTTCGATCAGCGACAGCACATCTCCCATGCCGAGGATGCGCGAGGCCATGCGTTCCGGGTGGAACGGTTCCAGGCCGTTGGGTTTCTCGCCGACGCCAATGAATTTGAGCGGCTTGCCGGTGATATGCCGAACCGACAGGGCTGCCCCCCCGCGAGCGTCGCCATCGAGCTTGGTCAGCACCACGCCGGTGAGCGGCAGGGCCTGATTGAATGCCTTGGCAACGTTGATGGCATCCTGACCCTGCATGGCATCGACCACAAACAGCGTTTCAACCGGGTCCAGCGCCGCGTGCAGGGCGCTGATTTCGGTCATCATGGCTTCGTCGATCGCCAGTCGTCCGGCGGTGTCGACGATCAGCACGTCATAAAACTGCCTGCGTGCGTGCTCCTGCGCGGCACGTGCTATCCGGATCGGGTCGCGCTCGTCGCCGGCGTCGAAAAAGCTGACATCGAGTTGCCTGGCGAGCTGGCGCAACTGGTCGATGGCGGCAGGTCGGTAGACGTCGCAGGAGGCCAGCAGGGTTTTTTTCTTGCGGCCTTTCAGCAGCAGGGCCAGCTTGCCGCTGGTGGTGGTTTTGCCCGAACCCTGCAGACCGGCCATGAGGATGACGGCGGGAGGGGTGGCGGACAGATTGAGGTCGGCGTTTTCGCCGCCCATCAAACGGGTTAGCTCATCGTGGACGATGCCGATCAGCGCCTGGCCGGGCGACAGACTGGTCAGCACGGCCTGGCCGAGTGCCTTGGTCCTGATTGACTCGATGAACTCCTTGACCACCGGCAGGGCGACGTCGGCCTCGAGCAGGGCGAGACGCACCTGGCGCAGCGTGTCCTGGATGTTGGCCTCGGTAATCCGCGCCTGGCCGCGCAGGGATTTGACGACGCCGGCGAGGCGGTTGCTGAGATTGTCTAGCATGGTTTCCTTGTTGCCGTTAAGCGCGGCATGGATAATAGGTTCGAAACACCCTTCATTTTAACGAATGTCCACGCTATTGCTGATTACTCTTTGCGTCTGTGGCTTGTATGGCCTGATGGCCTGGCAAAGCTATCGAGCGCCGCATGCACAGCCTGTCTGGCTTCGCGTTCTGTTGCCGCTGGTATTGCTGGTGCACGGATGGCTACTTTATGAATCGGTATTGGGACAAGGCGACATCCGGCTCGGTTTCGGCAATTCCATTTCGACGATTTTCTGGCTGACCGCCCTGATTTACTGGCTGGCAAGCTACGGCTCGCCTGTGGCATGGGTACAGTCCTGGGTCAATGGTTTGGCGGCATTCAGCCTGCTGCTGATGCTGATCTTTTCTGACAGCCATGTCATTCCCAATTCGCAGACGCTGGCTTTGCGCGCCCACCTGGTCGTGGCCTTTCTGGCCTATGGACTGCTCGCAGTGGCGGCGCTGCACGCAGTATTGATGACGGTGCTGGAAAAGCGCCTGCACCGGGGCGGCCTTGTCGAGGGTGGCACCCCGCCCCTACTGACCCTGGAAGCCGTGCTGTTCAGGACCATCGGCGCCGGATTCGTGTTGCTGACCCTGGCCGTTTCAAGCGGCGTGTTTTTTTCGGAAATGCTGTTCGGCCAGCCGCTGCAGTTCAACCATAAAGTTGTATTCGGCATCCTGTCCTGGATTGTTTTTGGCGGACTGTTGCTGGGGCGACATTTCCGCGGCTGGCGCGGGCGAACGGCGCTTTACTGGACTTTGACCGGTTTTGTCCTGCTGCTGCTCGCCTACGTAGGAACACAGTTCGTACTGGAAGTATTGTTGGGTCGCTGAATGTCAGCTTACGCCGTTTTGCAGGCTGCGATTTTCAGGAACAGGTAATTGGAAGACCTGTCCATCGGTACACTGTTTGGCCTGCTGGCCGGTCTGCTGTTCGTCTCGGCCTTCTTCTCGGCTTCCGAGACCGCGATGATGGCGATCAACCGCTACCGGCTGCGCCATGCGGCCGAAACCGGCCACCGTGGCGCGGTGTTGACCCTTTCGCTGCTGAACAAGACCGACAAGCTGCTGGGTGTGATCCTGCTCGGAAACAACCTGGTCAATATCGCTGCGGCCACGCTGGCGACTGTCATTTCGATCCGCCTGTTCGGCGACTCGGACTTGGCCCTGTCGCTGGCGACCCTGTTGCTGACCTTCCTGATTCTGGTGTTCAGCGAAGTCACCCCCAAGGTGCTGGGCGCCTCCTACCCTGAACGCGTCGCCTATCCGGCGGGCTATGTGCTGACTCCGATGCTCAAGCTGGCGTATCCGGTGGTCTGGTTCGTCAATCTGTTCGTGCAGGGCATCCTGCGGCTGTTAAGGATCAGGCAGCCCGAGCCGGGTCACGGCAGCCGACTCGGGCTGGAGGAACTGCGCAGTGTCGTTCTTGAATCCTCCGGGATGCTTCCGCGCGAGCACCACCGCATTCTCACCAATCTGCTGGAACTTGAAGACATCACCGTCGACGATGTCATGATGCCGCGAAGCCAGATCGAATCGATCGATCTGAGCGACGATGCGGAGCGCATGCGCCAGCAAGTAGCGACCAGCCACCACACCCGTCTGGTGGTGTACGAAGGTTCGCCGGACAACCTGCTGGGCATTTTGCACTTGCGGCGTTCCCTGCACGCCCTGTCTGGCGAGGAGCTGGATATGGAACAATTGCGTGAAAGCCTGGAGGAGCCGTATTTCGTTCCGGCCGGCACGCCATTGTTCACCCAGCTTCGCAACTTCCAGACCAGCCGGCGGCGGCTGGCGCTGGTGGTGGACGAGTATGGTGAGCTACAGGGCCTGGTGACGCTGGAGGACCTGCTGGAGGAAATGGTCGGCGAGTTCACCACCCATGCCCCCTCCGGCATGGGCAGCATTCGGCAGGACAAGGACGGCAGTTGGCTGGTCGAAGGCACGGTGCAACTGCGTTACCTGAATCGCAAGCTAGGGCTGGTGCTGCCGCTCGATGGCCCCAAGACCCTCAATGGGCTGCTGCTCGAGCAGTTCGAGGACATCCCGGAAGCGGGAGTCAGCATCAAGCTGGGGGATGTGCCGGTGGAGATCGTTCAAACCCAGGATCGTGCGGTCAAGATGGCGCGGATCTACCTCCCAGACGGTTCTGGTCCGTCGGCGACTCCATCCGGGCCGATCCAATGAATCCTCAATTTAGGCAAGCAATTGCCGTAATAAGCCTTGATTGCCTGTCAGACGGGTTGGCGGTGGCCGAGTCGTTAGAAGCCCAAACCCGCCCGGGCAGGGTCAATCAAGACAAACACGTTCAACGCGTGTTGTTTTTTGGAACCGAGTAGAAATGGCTGCTTTGACCAACACTCTGAATTTAACCGGGCTGGCGCGTGCCATGGTCAACCATGGCTGGCTTTCCGAGGAGGATGCCGAAGGCGTGTGGAAGCGCGCAAGCCAGGCCGGCGACTCCTTCGTGACCGAACTGATCAAGGGGCGTCGCTTCAAGCCCGACCAGATCGCGGAATTTGCCTCCGGCTCGTTCGGCTATCCCTTCCTGGACCTGAATGCGATGGATCCGGAGAGCCTGCCGCAAGGCATGCTCGACCCCAAGCTGATTCAAAAGCATCGTGTGCTGGCGTTGCATCAGCGCGGCAACAAGCTCTACGTCGCGACTTCAGATCCCACCCATCTGCAGGCGCTGGATGAGGTCAAGTTCCAGACCGGCCAGACGGTCGAGCCGGTGGTGGTGGAGGACGACAAGCTTGCCAAGTTCATCGAGAAGGTGACCCAGGTTTCGGACAATGCCCAGGCGGTTCTGAACGCCGAGGACCTCAATCTCGATTTCATCGACGAGGAAAGCGCTTCGTCGCAGCCCGATACCGGCGGAATCGAGATCGACGATGCGCCCGTCGTGCGCTATCTGCAAAAGATCATGCTCGACGCGATCAATCTCGGCGCGTCCGACATTCACTTCGAGCCTTACGAAAAGTATTACCGCATCCGTTATCGCCGCGATGGCGTGCTGTACGAGGTCGCGCAGCCGCCGATGGCGATCAAGGACAAGGTCGCGTCGCGGATCAAGGTGCTGTCGCGGCTGGACATTTCGGAAAAGCGCGTGCCGCAGGACGGCCGCATGAAAATGGTGCTGTCGAAGAACCGCGCCATCGATTTCCGGGTCAGCACGCTGCCGACGCTGTATGGCGAAAAGATCGTCATGCGTATTCTCGATCCGACCAGTGCCCAGCTGGGGATCGAAGCGCTGGGCTACGAGCCCTGGCAGAAGGAACTTCTGCTGAACGCGGTGCAGCGCCCCTACGGCATGGTCCTGGTGACCGGTCCGACGGGCTCAGGCAAGACGGTGTCGCTTTACACCTGTCTCAATATTCTCAACAAGCCCGACGTCAATATCTCGACCGCGGAAGACCCGGCGGAAATCCAGTTGCCCGGCATCAACCAGGTCAACGTCAACGACAAGGCCGGACTGACTTTCTCGGCGGCGCTGAAATCCTTCCTGCGACAGGATCCTGATGTGATCATGGTCGGTGAAATTCGCGACCTGGAAACCGCCGACATCGCGATCAAGGCGGCACAAACCGGCCACATGGTGATGTCTACCCTGCACACCAATGACGCACCCGGGACGCTCACCCGCTTGTTGAACATGGGCGTGGCGCCGTTCAACGTCGCCTCCTCGGTGATCCTGATTACCGCCCAGCGCTTGGCGCGGAAGCTGTGCAGCTGCAAGCAGGCGGCTGACATCCCGCAGGAAGCCCTCTTGGCTGCGGGCTTTACCGAGGATCAGCTCGATGGCACATGGAGGCCTTTCAAACCGGTCGGCTGTGATATCTGCGGCGGCACCGGCTACAAGGGACGGGTTGGTATCTATCAGGTGATGCCGATCACCGACGCCATGACCCGCATCATCCTGAAGGGCGGCGACGAGACCGATATCGCCGACCAGGCACGGCGCGAAGGCGTGGTCGACCTGCGGCAGGCGGGGTTGTTGAAGGTCAAATCGGGCCTGACTTCTCTCGAGGAAGTCGAGGCCGTCACTAACATCTAAGGATCGATTCAGATGGCTACAGCAGCAAAGGCAATCAAGGACTCAACCTTCCAGTGGGAAGGCATGGACAAGCGCGGCAAGAAGGTCAAGGGCCAGATGCTTGCCGGCGGCGAGGCCATGGTCAATTCCCTGTTGCGCAAGCAGGGGATCACCGTCACCAAGGTCAAGAAGCAGAGCAGCCTTTTCGGTGGCGGCAAGCGCATCACCGAAAAGGACGTCACGCTGTTTACCCGTCAGCTGGCCACCATGATGAAGGCGGGCGTGCCATTGCTGCAGTCGTTCGAAATCGTCGCGCGGGGGCATTCCAATCCCTCGATGCAGCGCCTGCTGGCCGAGATCAAGGCCGACATCGAAAAGGGCAGCAGCCTGACCCAGTCGTTCGGACGCCACCCTTTATATTTCGACGCCCTGTTCTGCAACCTGGTGGGTGCCGGCGAAGCGGCCGGTATCCTCGACGGGGTGCTCGAGCGGCTGGCTACCTACAAGGAAAAAATCCTCGCTATCAAGGGCAAGATCAAGTCGGCCCTGTTTTACCCCGTTTCCATCATCGTGGTGGCGTTCGTCATCACCGCGATCATCATGATTTTCGTCATTCCGGCGTTCAAGGACCTGTTCAGCAGCTTCGGCGCCGATCTGCCCGCGCCGACCCTGCTGGTGATGACGATCTCGGATTTCTTCGTCGCGTGGTGGTGGGCGATATTCGGCGTCATCGGCGGCGGCATCTATGCCCTGCTGCAGGCCTGGAAGCGCTCGCGCAAGGTGCAGATGTTCATGGACCGCGTCATGCTCAAGCTGCCGATTTTCGGCCCGGTGATCGAGAAGGCGACCATCGCGCGCTGGACGCGCACGCTGTCGACCATGTTCGCGGCCGGCGTGCCGCTGGTCGAGGCGCTGGAGTCGGTTGGCGGCGCGTCGGGCAACCAGGTATTCGTCGAGGCCACCAACAAGATCCGCGGTGAAGTGTCGACCGGTACCGCATTGACGGTGGCGATGCAGAACTCCGGCCGGTTCCCCAACATGGTGCTGCAGATGGCCTCGATTGGCGAGGAGTCGGGGTCGCTCGATTCGATGCTGAGCAAGGTCGCCGACTTCTACGAAGCGGAGGTGGATGACGCGGTCGAAGCCCTGTCCAGTCTGATGGAGCCGATCATCATGGTGGTGCTGGGCACGCTCATCGGCGGCATGGTGATCGCCATGTACCTGCCGATCTTCAAGATGGGTTCCGTCGTCTGATGGAACTGCTCCAGGCCGAACCAGCCCTTTTCACCGGGCTGGTTTTTTTATTCAGCCTGCTCGTCGGCAGCTTTCTCAATGTCGTCATCCACCGGCTGCCGAAGATGATGGAGGTGGAGTGGGCCAGCCAGTGTGCGGAACTCCGCGGCGAAAGCCAGCCGCCGGCGCCGCGCTACAACCTGTGGCTGCCGCGGTCGGCCTGCCCATCCTGCGGGCATCAGATCACGGCGCTGGAAAACATTCCTCTGCTGTCCTGGCTTTGGCTGCGCGGGCGCTGTTCGGCGTGTGCCGCACCCATTTCGGCCCGTTATCCGCTGGTCGAACTTTTCACCGCACTGCTGTCCGCCGCCGTGGCCTGGAAATGGGGCATGAGCATGCAGACCCTGGGTGCGGTGCTGTTGGTCTGGACGCTGATCGCCCTCGCCTTCATCGACCTCGATACCACGCTGTTGCCTGACGATCTCACCCTGCCGTTGTTGTGGCTGGGCCTGTTGTTCAACCTGAATGGCCATTTCACTCCTCTGTCGTCCGCGGTGATCGGCGCCATCGCCGGGTATCTGCTGCTGTGGTCGGTTTACTGGCTGTTCAAGCTGGCCACCGGCAAGGAGGGCATGGGCTTTGGCGATTTCAAGCTGCTGGCGGCGCTCGGCGCCTGGCTGGGGTGGGAAATGCTGCCGGTCATCATTCTGCTCTCTTCCGTTGTCGGCGCGGCGGTCGGAATCGCCATGATCGTGTTCATCCGGCACGACCGCCGCATTCCCATTCCGTTTGGTCCCTATCTGGCCGGCGGCGGGCTGGTGGCCCTGTTTTTCGGTGCCGACCTGACGCACGCCTATCTCGCCCGGATCTGATGCTAAGGATCGGGCTGACCGGGGGCATCGGATCCGGCAAGACCAGCGTTGCGGATATATTTGCCGAACTTGGCGTCCCCGTCATCGACACCGATGTCATCGCCCGGGAATTGACCCGCCGCGACGGTGCTGCGCTGCCCGCGATCCGCGCGATCTGGGGAGAGTCGGTGATGCGGCCGGACCGCGAACTCGACCGTGACGCGCTGCGCCGCATTATTTTTGCTGACGGGCGCGAGCGCCAGCGGCTCGAGGCCATTCTTCACCCGCGGATTCGGCAGCAGGTCGTCAACGCACTGGCTGCAGCGAGTGCGCCCTACGTGGTGGTGGTGATTCCCCTGCTGGTCGAGACCGGCAGCTATCGTGACCTGCTCGACCGGGTGCTGGTGGTGGATTGCCCGGAGTCGCTGCAGATTGAACGGGTCAGGGCGCGCAGCCGCCTGAGCCAGGAAGAAGTGTCGGCGATCCTGGCTGCCCAGGCCGACCGTGCCAGCCGCCTGGCGGCAGCGGACGATGTCATCAGCAACGATTCCGACCGCCGATCGCTGCGCGATCAGGTGCTGTCCATTCATGCCAGATATAGCGAGATTGCGTCCGGAACCTCTTGATTTTCCAGTCGAACGGGTGACAATCGTGGGCTGGTTAAAGCTTGATGTGGTTGAAAAAGCGTTCGTTTTCTGATTGAGACCGACGCCGGCGATGAAGCCTAGGCCGCATCAATGCTATTCAAAACAGCGGGATATCGAGACGGCACCGCTGTCCTCCGGGCGCGAGCGCAGGTGGTCAGCCTGCCGCGTCAATATTTTTGGCGCCGTCTCTAATCCCGGGCGCGTGGCGGCTTGATTCACTACGAATATCCCCTTGGCGAGCGCATTCGAACCCTCCTCAGGCTGGAGGATCTGTTCGATCGCTTCGATGCCTATTCCCGTGGGCAGGCATCGGCCGCGCATCATGCCGCACTGTTGACCCTGTTCGAGGTGGCCGAGGTGGCTTCCCGCGCCGACCTGAAATCCGACCTGATGCAGGAACTGGATCGACAGAAATCGGTTCTGTCCGCTCTGCGAGGCAATCCCAAGGTCGAGGACAACACCCTGGAAAGCGTGCTGTCCGCCATCGAGACTGCCCATCGCGGCATCTACAACCTGCCCGGGAAGGTGGGCCAGCATCTGCGTGAAGACGACTGGCTGATGACCATCAAGCAGCGCGCGGCCATTCCGGGCGGAATGTGCGAATTCGACCTGCCTACCTATCACCACTGGCTGCATCGGCCGGCCGAGGAACGCATGCGCCATCTGCTGCGGTGGTTCGGGCCGTTCTCATCGATGCGCGAGGCGGTCGGCATCGTGCTGCGTCTGCTGCGCGACAGCGGCCAGCCCGAACTGCAGCATGCCGCCGCCGGCACCTATCAGCGCATGCTGGAATCGCGCAACCCGCAACTGATCCGGGTCACCCTCGCCGACAACATGCCCTGCGTGCCCGAGATGTCGGCCAACAAATACATGCTCAACATTCGTTTCATGTATGCCGGGCCGGGCCATCCGCGCGCCTGCACCGACCAGGCCATCGAATTCGACCTGACCTTCTGTTCATTGTGAATTCAAAGCCGATTCCTCCGGCCACGGTGGCCTGCCCGATTTGTGGTGCCGCGGTTGCCTGGACGCCCGAAAACCGCTGGAAACCCTTTTGCAGCGAACGCTGCAAGCTGATCGATCTGGGACAATGGGCGACCGAAAAATACCGGGTGCCTGCGAAAGAGCAGGAACCCGAAGACGGTTCCCCGCAAGAGCAGTGAGTCGTTACTTTTTGTAGGTCTTGACGCCGCTCTGCGTTCCGAGCAGCAGCACATCGGCGCCGCGCCGCGCAAACAGGCCATTGGTGACTACGCCGACGATATGGTTGATCGCGGTTTCAAGCGACACCGGATCGACGATCGACAGGCCGTGCACGTCGAGAATCAGGTTGCCGTTGTCGGTGGTGAAGCCCTCGCGCAGGCGCGGCTGGCCGCCCAGCTTGACCAGTTCGCGCGCAACGTAGGAACGCGCCATCGGGATCACCTCGACCGGCAGCGGAAACTTGCCCAGAACACCGACCAGCTTGCTTTCGTCGGCGATGCAGATGAATTTCTTGCTGCACGCGGCGACGATCTTCTCGCGCGTCAGTGCGCCGCCGCCGCCCTTGACCATGGCGAAATGCTCGGTGATTTCGTCGGCGCCATCGACATAGATTTCAAGTTCACCGACGCTGTTGAGGTCCAGCACCTGGATGCCGTGGCTCTTCAGACGTTGGGCGGTCGCTTCCGAACTGGCGACGGCGCCATCGATGCGACCCTTCACCTCGGCCAGCGCGTCGATGAAATAATTTGCGGTGGAGCCGGTTCCGACTCCGATGATGCCGCCCTTGGCATAATCCACCGCGGCACGTGCCACGGCCTGCTTCATTTCGTCCTGATTCATCATTTTTCGTCGATTTTGATATGGCCGGCTAAGATAGCGTCAAAGCCCTTATTTTTCAAACTTTGCCCCCGCACCCCCGCCTGTCCTTATGAGCCACCCTGACGATTATCTCGAACGCATCCTGACTTCGCGCGTCTATGATGTGGCAGTGGAATCGCCGCTGGAGGTAGCCAGCAATCTGTCGCGTCGCCTCAACAACCAGATCCTGCTGAAGCGCGAGGACCTGCAGCCGGTGTTCTCGTTCAAGTGCCGCGGTGCCTACAACAAGATGTCGGGTCTTTCCGCCGCCCAGCTGGCGCGAGGCGTGGTGGCGGCATCGGCGGGCAATCACGCGCAGGGCGTGGCGCTGGCGGCGCAGACCCTGAAAGCGCGTGCCACCATCGTCATGCCCGCTACCACCCCCAAGATCAAGGTCGATGCGGTCGCTGCTCGGGGCGCCAAGGTGATCCTGTTCGGCGATTCCTACGATGACGCCTATGCTCATGCGGTCAAGCTGACCAAGGCCAAGCATGCGACGTTCGTCCATCCCTACGACGACCCCGACGTCATCGCCGGCCAGGGAACGGTGGCGATGGAATTGCTGCGCCAGCATCCCGGCCCGATCCACTCGGTTTATGTGCCGGTGGGCGGCGGTGGCCTGATTGCAGGGATGGCGGTCTATATCAAGCGCCTGCGTCCGGATATCCGGGTGATCGGTGTGGAGCCCGAGGATGCCGACGCCATGGCGCGCTCGCTGTGCAAGGGCAAGCGCATCACCCTGCCGCGTGTCGGCATCTTCGCCGACGGCGTGGCGGTGAAAACGGTCGGCAAGGAAACCTTCCGTCTGTCGAAGCTGTATGTGGACGAAATCATCCGCGTCAACAACGACGCCATCTGCGCCGCCATCAAGGACGTGTTCGAGGACACCCGCTCGATTCTCGAACCGGCCGGCGCGCTGTCGATCGCCGGTCTCAAGGCCGCGATCGCCGGCGACAAGCTCAAGGGCAAGAACCTGGTGGCGGTGGCCTCCGGTGCCAACATGAACTTCGACCGGCTGCGCCACATCGCCGAGCGCGCCGAACTGGGCGAAAAGCGCGAGGCGGTGCTGGCGGTGACCATTCCCGAGACGCCGGGCAGTTTCAAGAACTTCTGCGCGCTGCTCGGCACGCGCAACATCACCGAGTTCAACTACCGTTTTTCCGATCCCCGCATCGCCCACGTCTTTGTCGGCCTGTCGGTTCCGGGAGAGGGAGAGAGCACACGCGTCGTCGAACTGCTGCAGCGGCATGGCCTGAATGCGATCGACCTGACCAACAACGAAATGGCCAAGCTGCATGTCCGCCACCTGGTCGGCGGGCGGGCGCCCGAGGCGGTCAACGAGGTGCTCTACCGCTTCGAGTTTCCGGAGCGCCCAGGCGCATTGATGCGTTTTCTGGAAAGCATGAGCCGGGGCTGGAATATCAGCTTGTTCCACTACCGCAACCATGGCGCGGACTATGGCCGCGTCCTGGTCGGCATCCAGGTGCCGGAAAAAGAAAAGCCCAGCTTCCAGAAGTTTCTGGACGGGCTGGGCTACCGGTACTGGGACGAGTCCCGCAACCCGGCTTACAAGCTGTTTCTCGCCTGAACCTTACTTTTTCAGGCCGCAGGTGTTGATGCCGAGCAGGCTGTAGGCGGGGCAGATCTTGAATATCCCGGTGGCGAGCGGCACCACGCCGATCCACGCCCATACCGGACCGTTGAAGAAAGCCACCCAGGCGATGAGGGCGAGGCCGGCAAGAATACGGATGATGCGATCGATGCTTCCAACATTGGCTGACATGGCGTGCTCCTGAAAAATTGAGGGATACCCGGACCGGAATGAGTTTTTGAAACGTCCGGGGAACGAGGTGGACACACTATAGTCGCTGCAGGCTCCGGCGTCTGTGACGGCCGTCACCAAAGGATTCAGGCTTCGGCCGCCAGCCTGGTGCGATCCGTAACGGTGATGCGCCCCCGCGTCAAACCGACGCAGCCTGCCTCCGCGAGCTTTTTCAGCGCCCTGCTCACGGCTTCGCGGCTGGCGCCAATCTGAGCGGCCAGCCTTTCATGAGTGGTTTCCAGAAAGTCCTCGCCGGATGCCAGCATCAGCGCAGCTATGCGCCGGGTCAGCGAACGGAAGGCGACTTCTTCCACGCGCTGCATCATCAATGCCAGTCGTTCGGCGAACAGGCCGAACACGTAGCGCCGGAACGGTACGTGGGCGGCCACCAGTGCGTCGAACAGTGGATAGGGCATGGCCGCGATCACCACATCGGCGAGCGCCTCACCGCGCGCCGGATAAGGCGTCCCGCCCAGCAGGCAACTGGTGCTGACGATGCAGGATTCCCCGGGACGGATTCGGTACAACTCGATTTCATGACCGTCCGGGGTGCCGCGCATGACCTGGATTTCTCCGGCCAGCAACAGGGGAAACGCGCTGCAGGGATCGCCTGCCGCGAAGAGTTCGCTGGCACGCGGCGCACGCAGCCATTGCAGGCCATGCGTCAGGCTATCCTGCAGCGCGCCATCCAGCCCCTGCAGCGAGGGAAACAGATTCAGCAGCGTTCGGAAGTCGTTGGATTCAACGGAGGCGGAGGTGTTTTCGGGCATGGTACGGAGGGGAAAAAGAAACCAAATGGAACACGGGTCGCTCGTATGAATTTTCGCGTTCCGACGTGCAGGACGCATGTTACCCTCGCCACCATGGTTCGGATTGTCCTGTTTGCATTGATTGGGTTTTTGTGGGGGGCGCCTGCCGCAGCGGCACCCGGAGATGCGGCTGTGATTAGGGCGCAGCAGGCCTTTGCCGCGCGCAAGCTGGCGGACATGGAGCGTGCGGTCCGCGACGTTCCGCGTGACCACGTCCTGCTGCCTTATGTCGAATACTGGCAACTGATGCTGAATTTCAACCGGGTCGGGGATGATCGGATCGCCAATTTTCTCTCCACCCATCCGGGCAGCCGCCTCACGGAAATCCTGCGCGGCGAATGGCTCAAGGCACTGGGTGCACGCGCGGCCTGGCCGGCCTATCTGGCGGAATACCCGCGGCTAGTACGACCTGACATGACGCATCAATGTTTCGCTTTCCGTGCCGAGTTCGCCCTTGGCAACCGCGCACGTCTGCGCGAAGCCGTCGCGCTCTGGTTCAGCGGGCGCGACCTGTCCTCTGCCTGCAGCCCCCTGTTTGCCGAATTGATCGAGACCGGTCTCATCAATACCGAGGATGTCTGGCGTCGCATCCGGCTGGCGCTGGATGCAGGCAATCCGGGAGTGGCAAAAGCGGTCATCGCCTACCTGCCGCCCGATCAGCGCCCCGCTGTTGTGCTGATCGACCGGGCAAGCAGCGAACCCGCTCGATTGCTGGATTCAGCCAGCCTCGAACTGTCGCGGCGGGGCGATCGCGAGATTGCGCTTTATGCGATCGAGCAGATTGCCAGGAGCAGCTCCAGCCAGGCCGAGCAGGCACTGCGGAAGTTGCAGCCAAGGCTGGGTATTGACGACCAGCGCAGCGCCTGGGGACGGATTGCCGCCTGGGCCGCGCGTCGGCACGAACCCTTAGCCGCTGCCTGGTTTCAGCAGGCGGGTACCCTGGCGGTGAACGACGCGCAGCGCGAGTGGTGGGCGCGAGCCGCCTTGCGTGCGAATGACTGGAAAACGGTGCTGAGCGTGATCGACAGCATGAGTGAAAGCAGCCGCGCACTGCCGACCTGGCGCTACTGGCGCGGACGGGCGCTGAAGGAAAACGGGCAGGGCACTGCCGCCACCGCGGTTTTTCTCGCCCTGTCGCGCCAACAGGACTATTACGGCCAGCTGGCACAGGAGGAACTGGGGTCGGTGATGCAGGTGCCCGCGACCGTGGTCAGGATGGGCAACGAGGACGTCGCGGCGATCGCCCGCCATCCTGGCATAGCGCGTGCACAGGCGCTGTATGAACTGGGTCTGCGCAACGAAGCGACCAGCGAATGGATGTGGGCGATCCGCGAGTTTTCCGACGCCCAGTTGCTGGCCGCCGCCGAACTGGCGCGCCGTCTGTCCTGGTATGACCGTGCGATCAACACCGCCGAACGCACCCGCGATCTGCATGACTTCGAATTGCGCTTCATCGCTCCCTACCGCGAACTGGCTCAGACCGCCGCGCGCGAGAATCAGCTCGACGAGGCCTGGATGTTCGGCCTGATGCGCCAGGAAAGCCGCTTCATCAATGTTGCGCGCTCGGGAGTGGGGGCCGCGGGGCTGATGCAGATCATGCCCGCCACGGCCAAGTGGATCGCCAAGCGGCTCGGCATCAAGCGCTTCGATAGCCGCGAAATGCAGGACCCGGGACGAAATATCCAGTTTGGCGCCTATTACCTCAAGCACGTTCAGGACAGTCTCGACGGCTCGCCGGTGCTGGCCACCGCCGCCTACAATGCCGGTCCCGGACGGGCCCAGCGCTGGCGGACCAGCGAGCCGATGGAAGCCGCGATCTACATCGAGTCGATCCCCTTCAGCGAGACCCGCGACTACGTCAAGAAGGTCATGAGCAATGCGATGTACTACGCGGCGCGTTTCAATCAGCCTTCGGTGCTGCTGAAGGAACGGCTGGGTGCCATCCCGCCGCGCAAAACCCCGTTGCCGGCCACCCGCGACGAGGACGAGACGCCTGTGCTGGAAGTCGTGCAGTCGGCCGGTTAAAATCAGCCCCAACCCATAAAGCAGGCATGACCATGCACACCGAACGAATTTGCATCCTGGGCGGTTCCGGATTTGTCGGGACGCACCTCGTCAACCTGCTGGCCGCACGCGGCCTCACGGTGCGCGTACTCAGCCATCGCCGCGAGACGGCCAAGGCGCTGATCCTGCTGCCCACCGTCGAGGTCGTCGAAGCCGACGTGCACGACGAACAGGAGCTCGCCCGCCAGTTCCGCGGCATGGACGCGGTCATCAACCTGATCGGCATCCTGCACGAGCAAAAGCCCGGCCGCGTCGACCTGCCCAGCGCGCGTCGCGGCGACTTCCAGAGGGTCCATATCGAACTGCCGCGCAAGGTCGTGCATGCCTGCGGCCAGGCCGGCGTGCACCGTCTGCTGCACATGAGCGCGCTGGGCGCCGACCCCAATTCGCGTTCCGCCTACCAGCGCTCCAAGGGCATCGGCGAAGCGCTGGTTAGGGAAGCGGGAAGGCAGCACAGCGAGGACGAGAACTGGTACCTGAACGGCCCCAAGTTCGTCCATGGCTACGGCCTCAACATCACGGTTTTCCGTCCGTCGGTCATTTTTGGCCGCGGGGATTCCTTTCTTTCCATGTTCGCCCAGCTGCAGAAGATGTTCCCGGTGTTGCCGCTGGCGAACGCGGGCGCGCGTTTTGCGCCGGTACATGTGGAAGACGTGGCGCGCGCCTTCGCCGACAGCCTCGACAATCTCGCCACCTTCGGCCAGACCTACGACCTCTGCGGCCCGCATGCCTATACCCTGCGCGAACTGGTCGACTATGTCGGCGAAGTCACTGGCAGCAAACGCCCCGTCATCCCGCTGGGCGACCGCCTGTCGTATTTCCAGGCCTGGGCGATGGAATTCAAGCCCGGAAAAAAGCTCATGACGCGCGACAACTACTACGCCATGGGGGTCGACAACGTCTGCGCCGGGGGCTGGCCGGAGGTGTTCGACTTCCAGCCGGTCGCGCTCGAAGCCATCGCGCCGGAATACCTGCGCGCCGATTCGCCGCGCGCGCGTTACGAAGGCTACCGCGAGCACGCCGGGCGCTGATCCTTGATCGAATTTGGCCGGGCGCTGACTTTGTTCAACGCCTCTGCAGGGCGGGAGTAAGAGGTCTGCGTCGATGAAAATCTATACCGTAGGGGGCGCGGTACGTGATGCACTGCTCGGCCGGCCGGTCACCGACCGCGACCATGTCGTCGTCGGCGCCACTCCGGACGAAATGGTGGCCTTGGGCTACCAGCCCGTCGGCCAGGACTTTCCGGTTTTCCTCCATCCCCGGACCCACGAGGAATATGCGCTGGCCCGCACCGAGCGCAAGTCCGGCCACGGCTACAAGGGCTTCACCGTCTACGCCGCGCCGGAGGTGACGCTCGAAGAGGACCTGCGGCGGCGCGATCTCACCATCAACGCCATGGCGCTTGATGAAAGCGGCACGCTCATCGACCCTTATGGTGGGCAGGCCGATCTGCAATCGAGAACCTTTCGCCACGTCAGCGCGGCCTTTGCCGAAGACCCGGTGCGCATCCTCAGGGTGGCGCGCTTCGCTGCGCGCTTTACCGATTTCAGCGTCGCCCCCGAAACACTCATCCTGATGCGGCAGATCGTCGAGGACGGCGAGGTCGACGCGCTGGTTGCCGAACGCGTCTGGCAGGAAGTGTCGCGAGGCCTGATGGAGGAAGAGCCCTCGCGCATGTTCCTTGTGCTGCGCGAATGCGGCGCGCTGGCCCGGCTGTTTCCCGAAATCGATCGGCTGTTCGGCGTGCCGCAGCCGCCCGAACATCACCCGGAAGTCGATACTGGCATCCATGTGATGCGCGTGATCGACTGGGCAGCGCGTCAAAATTCCAGTCTGCCCGTGCGCTTCGCGGCGTTGATGCACGACCTCGGCAAGGGCGCCACGCCGCCCGACCTTTGGCCGAAGCACCACGGCCACGAAGCCAAAAGCGTCGAACTGGTGCGCGCCTTGAGCGAGCGCATCCGGGTGCCTGCCGATTGCCGTGACCTCGCTGTCGCGGTGGCGCGAGAGCACGGCATCGTCCACCGTGCCCTCGAATTGCGCCCCGGCACTGTCGTCGAGCTGCTGGAGCGCGTCGACGCCTTTCGCCGACCCGAGCGCTTCGAGGAATTTCTGCAGGCCTGCGAATGCGATTTCCGCGGCCGGCCTGGCTATGAAGACAGGCATTTTCCCGCGCCAGACTTCCTGCGGCAGGCGCTGCAGGCCGCGCAGGCGATCGATGCTGCCGAGGTGGCGCGCAACGCCGATCCTGCGCGGATTCGGGAAGCGATCTTCCAGGCGCGGACGGCCGCGGTGGCGGCATGGCGTGATCGTCTGCCGAAAGACTGGCCATAATGCGATCGCCGGGTTCTCCGCTAGCAGCTGCCATTTGAACTTGATCCCGGCACGACACCCGTCACGCGCCCGGCCAGCGCCGAGTCGACTCACCGGGTTATATGCGTTTTTATCAGGCAATCCATGGATTTTCTTGCGCTGATGACTAGCATTAGATAATTGCATATCAATTTTCAAAAGGAGAAGCGTATGAAATCCAGACTGTCGCTCGTATTGCTGGCCGCCACCATGACGTCCGTCCTGGTCGGTTGCGAGACCTATCCACGATATGGTGAGGTCGGTGTTCGTGATCCGTATTACTCGGTACGGGTGGTGTTTACCGATCATGACCGTCGCCTGATCAATGACTATTACGAACCACGCTACAGAAACCTGCCACCCGGTCAGGCCAAGCCGGATCGGCTTCCGCCCGGCCATGCATGGCGGGTGAGGCACAACCAGCCCATCAACGATGATGTGCGCTTGCGCTACCTCCCTTATGAACTGGATCAGCGCCTGACCCGCCTGCCTCCCGAGTATGTGCGCGTCGTCATCGGCACCGATGTGGCGATCATGAATGTCCGCACCCGGGTGGTGGTGGACATCCTGGAGGACATCACTGACTGAGTCAAAGCGGGAAGTCGCCTGGCAGATTTCGACAATGTCTCAAACGGGTGAGGCCGATCGTGGCGGGGTGAACTGGGCGCACTTTCCGCATCAGGCCGACATGGGCGTGCGCGGCGTCGGATCCACCCGTGAGGCGGCCTTCGAGCAGGCGGCGCTGGCGATGACTGCCGTCGTCGTCGATCCGGCACAGGTTGTGCCTTTGACGGCAATCAACATCTGTTGCGAAGCGCCGGACAACGAAATGCTGCTGGTCGACTGGCTGAACGCGCTGATATTGGAAATGGCGTTACGCCACATGCTGTTCAGCCGCTTTGAAGTCACGCTCGATGGGCAGCGTCTGAACGCCACCGCATGGGGTGAGCCGGTGGACCCGAGCAAGCACCAGCCGGCCGTCGAGATCAAGGGTGCCACCTACACAGAATTGAGCGTAAGCCGCAGCGAAAGCGGTCAATGGGTGGCGCAATGCGTGGTGGACGTTTGAAATGAACGTGGATCAGTTCGAGCGGGTGTCGGAGGTCGAATGGCGCATCGAGCCGTTCGGGGCCATGCGTGTTCCCGCCGTGATCTATGCTGATGAAGCCTTGATCCGCGAAATGGACCAAAAGGTCTTCGAGCAACTCACCAATGTCGCCACCCTGCCGGGCATCGTCGAGGCCGCCTACGCCATGCCCGATGCGCACTGGGGCTACGGCTTCCCGATCGGCGGGGTGGCGGCGTTCGATGCCGACGAGGGCGGCGTGGTGTCGGCCGGCGGGGTCGGCTTCGACATTTCCTGCGGTGTGCGTACCCTGCACACCGGACTGAAGGCTGCGGATATTGTGCCGCTCAAGCAGCGCCTTGCCGACCGCCTGTTTGCGAGCGTTCCGGCGGGGGTGGGCAGCACCGGC
>JBGSTQ010000380.1:0-1964 GCA_041736375.1 Thiobacillaceae bacterium | reverse complement strand
GGACCGCTGCGCGAGCCGCGCAGCAGACTCGCCACGGTCGACGGGGTGATCCAGGTGAGGCGGGGCGGTGCCCCCCTCGCTTCTGTTCCGGCTGGGCAGGCATGGCAGGTGCGCTACCTGGCCGGCCCGGCTTACCGGCTGCAGGATCCGCAGCATAAATGCGCCCTTGATGACCTGCCGCGTCGCGACTGGCTGGCAGTCAGCGGAATCGGGCAGCCACAGGGGTTTTTCGACATGCTTTCCGCGCACGGGCTAAGCTTTACGCCACGGATCTTTCCTGACCACCATGCCTACCTCCCGCATGAGCTTCCGGGCGGGTCGGTGCTGATGACCGAAAAAGACGCGGTAAAATGCCTAGGTTTCGCCGGCGCCGACTGGTGGGCTGTCGAGCTTGAAGTTCAGCCGCAGGCGGGATTGATCGAATGGCTGTGCGCGCGCCTCCAGGACAAAAAGACTATGCAGTCGCGCAGCAGCGGGGAAGGTGAGGGCGCACCATGATCCGGCGGATCATGCGCCGCGGATCGTCAGGGAGAGGGACCATGCAAACGCAATCCGAGGAGCGCCGGAACAAGGCGGACAGAAGGGCGATCAGGCCACCCGCGGAACAGGGTTTCTGGGTGCCTGGGCGCGCGGAGATCATCACCCAGTTTTTTACCCGCTACCTGTTTTTCGCACTGGCGGTCGTTTATTTCTCAACCCTGGACGCCATCCCGGACGTCCTGCTGAGCATCGACCAGCTGCTGATGGTGCTGGGGGTGTATTTCCTCAGCAATTCATGGTTTTTTCGCCAGGCTCTGCGCGGTGTACGGCTGCAGCAGGTTCGCAGCGCCATGGTCGCAGACCTGGTGATGGTCGCGCTGTGCGTGATCCATGACCCCAATCCCATTCCGCCGTCGGCGCTGGCGTTTCTGATGGTATTGCTGGGCAACGGCATGCGCTACGGCATGCGCCTGTTTGCCGAGGTTCTGGGCGGGGCGCTGCTGGGCATGGCGGTGTCGTTCGCGCTGCGTTACCGGCTGGGGGGCTTCGAGATCACGGCCGGCGATGTTTTTTTCGGCATCTTCTGGGTCATTCTCGCGCTCTATGCCTTCATCCTCATGGGGCGCATCGACCAGCAGCGCCAGCAACTCGATTACCGCAGCCGCTACGATGCCCTGACCGGACTGCTCAATCGCCATGGCCTGCTGGAAGCCGCCGACGACCTGCTCAGGTCGACTCAATCCGACGGGGGGGCGACGGTGCTGTTTGCCGACCTCAACCAGTTCAAGTCGGTGAACGACCAGCATGGCCACGTCGTCGGCGATCGGGTGCTGGCCGAATTCGCGACGATATTCAGGGAGGCGGCCAACTCCCCGCTGTGCGGACGCTGGGGCGGGGACGAATTCGTCGCCGTCCTGCCACGCCACGACGAACCCGGCATGCGGCAGATATTCGACCGCATCCATGCGCGCATCACCACCTGGTCGCGTTCGAACGGTCTGCCCATGGCGGTCAGTCTCGGCGTCAGTCATGCGCCGCATGACGGGGAGGATCTCTTGACCCTGCTGTCGGTCGCCGACATCAGCCTGTACCAGAACAAATCGCTGATACAGAATGGCGCCGACAATTTCACTTCCGAATCTTAGGAACGTATCTGATGAACAATAAACTGCTTGAAATCCTGGTTTGCCCGGTCTGCAAGGGCCCCCTGAGCTACCGCAAGGACGCGGCCGAACTGGTCTGTTCGGCCTGCCGGATCGCGTATCCCATCCGCGACGACATCCCGGTGATGCTGCCGGAAGAGGCCCGTCCGCTGGAAACCGAAGAGATCTACAAGTAAGCATGCAGTTCCGGGTGGTCATTCCCGCGCGCTATGCGTCCAGCCGGCTGCCTGGCAAGCCGCTGGCCGACATAGGCGGGCGGCCGATGGTGCTGCGTGTGCTGGACCGCGCGCTGCAGGCTGGTGCGCAGGAGGTGGTGGTGGC